>JAEUVW010000344.1 GCA_016786525.1 Chitinophagaceae bacterium | reverse complement strand
AAATAAGTAGTATAAATTTGCATTTTATTTACAGATTTTATTCTATGTTTGGTTGTGTAAATTGTTATTTGACCAGATGATTGGAATGAAAAAGATCACCACACGTACCCAGGAAATGGTGCTGGACGAAGATGGTATTGTTTGCTGCCGCGTGCTGGAAGGCGCACAGATCGACCTTGAAGATGCCAAGGAAAACGTGCTGGCCGTAAAATTGCTGGCCCCCGGCAGGCGCGTGCCGATTTATGTGGATGCCAGCGGCTCAAGAGGCGGCAGCAAGGCAGCACGGGATTATTTTGCCAGCGAAGAGGTAGCCCGCATCCAGACAGCCTGCGCCTTCCTCGTCACTTCCCCCCTTTCTTCCCTGATCGGGAACTTCTTCCTGGGGCTGAACAAAACAAAATTTCCATTCCGTTTGTTTCAGACGGAAGCGAAAGCAAAAGAATGGCTCAAAAACTTTTTATGAGCCGGCCCGCTGTTTCCAACATCGATTTGAATGAGCTGGTGGGTATGATCGGCTCTATTGCCGCGCTCGACTTTTCGAAGCGTCTTGAAGTAGACCTGAGCGACGACCCGGCCACAGTCATCGCCTATGGCCTGAACCTGCTCAGCGAAGAGCTGGAAGCGAATGTCGTAAAGCGTTCCCTGCTGGAAGAGGTCAACAGCAACCTCGAGCAGTTTGCGTATATTCTTGCCCATGACATCAAATCGCCCCTGGGTATTGCAATGGGAGCATTGTCTGTGATCGGGCACGAGCTGGGCGATGAAAAGAATAAGGTGGTGCAGGAATACTTCCCGGTCTTAAAAGAAGCGCTGACGCGGGTGGAACGGATGATTGCCGGGATCCTTGAGTACTCCCGGACTTCGTTCGACCAGGTCAGGATTACCGAACTCAGCATCGGGAAGATCTGCCAGGAACTGGCCCGGTTGTATCCTGCTGCGCAGCAGCCGGAGATTCACTTCGACAATGATCTCCCCCTGGTCTGCTTTAATGAGACGGCCATGAAACAGATCTTTCAGAACCTGATCGATAATGCCGTAAAACATAGCGATAAATCCCGCTGCAGGATAGAGGTCCGCTGTTCCGCAGAGGAGGATTTTTACCTTATTTCGGTGGGTGATAATGGGCCGGGCATTCCCGAAGACCGCCTGGCGGGTGTCTTTGACCTGTTCGAACATTTCAGTTCTGCCAACACCGGCAGCCATGGGGTAGGGCTTTCTATTGTGAAAAAACTGGTGGAGCAGGCCGGAGGGCATGTAAGCGCGTCTTCTGTGCCGGGTGAGGGGGCCACGTTTTCTTTTACCGTCAGCAGGCATTTTGTGCACCAGGGTGCCACAAGTTGATAAGCGCTTTTCTCCGGTTTGCAGAATTGCCATCTTCTCTTTACTTTTAGGCAGCCTGCACAGTTCAACCATGTCTTCTTCTTCACCTACTCCGATCATCTGCCCCAACTGCGGGAGCAAGGCTATCCGGAATTACTGTTCGCAGTGCGGACAGGCAACCCATTTGCACAAAGACACCTTCCCGGCCCTGGTCGGGCATTTTTTCTCACACTACCTGCACTACGAATCCAGGCTGTTCCAGTCCATCAAAATCCTGTGGACAAAGCCGGGGCAGCTGAGTGTGGACTACCGTGAAAAGCGCCGGGCAAGGCATACAGACCCCTTGTCGATGTATATTTTTATCGTCGTCGTTTACTTTATTGCAAATTCCCTGATCACTTCTTTGTACCAGCATTATGGCATTGGCAGCTATGCCCCCGAAGTCGTGGCGAAAGCAAAGCAGGAAGAAGCGCTGCGTGTAGCAAAAGCAAAGGTGGCAGGAAGAAGCGGGAATGTGGTGGGCATGATACTGGGTGAAGCGACAGGCCAGAAAGTTGAAGACGTGATTGAGCAGAATGAACACGATCACAAGCTGGATAAAATAGCGCCCAAGATGTTTTTCTTTATGGTGC
>JAEUVW010000336.1 GCA_016786525.1 Chitinophagaceae bacterium | reverse complement strand
CTTTTACAGGAGCAAAGGCCTCAGCGGATAGCAGTGCCGATACGCAACGGTTTCCACTATTATGACGTACAGGACATCATCATGCTCAAAGCACAGGGCAGCTATACGAGCATCTACCTGCAGGGTGGGAAGGAGATCCTGGTAACCCGCATCCTCAAAGACTTCGAGGCGTCATTGGCCGGGGCCGGGTTCCTGAGGGTACACAAAAGCTTTATGGTCAATACTGCTTATATCACAGAGTTGCGCAAGGAAGACAACGGGCAGCTGCTCATGAGCAACGGGGCCTTTGTTCCGATCAGTGCGAAAGACCGGGAGCAGATCCTGAATCAACTGCAGGCGGCAGTCAAGATGATCTGAATTCCGGCAGGGTTCCCGAAAATAGTATCCCCGCTTTCGGGGAGTAAAACACCGCAAAAGGCGGTGTTTTTTTTTGATCGGTACCGATGCTTCCTGCAAAGGGTTTTCCGGTTAGTACCAATAAGCACTCAGGCCAGGATACCTGCCTTTGGAGGGGACTTGTTTTTTGGACCTGAAATCCAGGTGCCTGTTGAGATACCAGGTTTGCTTCTTTAAATGTACTTCTATTCCCGGGATACGCAGGCAATGGGCTATTTATATATCTTGAAAATATTATGTGTTTTCAATTTTGTTTCTATAAAGCAGCTGGGGTAGCAGAGCATGTAGTGCAATCATTTGAAAAACAGCAGAGTAACTTACTCGATTATTTATATTTTAAATCATGCAAATATCTAAATATTATGTTAACATATCCAAGGCTGTAAATTCTGGCTCCAGATTTGGGAAGGAATAAGAAGAACTACTATATAATAAATTTTTTCTCCGTTAATATCGTTATATGAAAAAAAATGTATTACTCTTTTCGTGTTCTTTTTTCCTGCTGTCCATGACTGCGCAAGCGCAGTTTCCCTATGCGCAGACCTTTAAAAATACAAGCGCTCCCGGTGTGGTGTTCGGCGGCTCTGCCTCCTCTTTCCTGACGGCAGGTGTAGTGGGCGGGGATGTGGACGGAACGGGCTACCTGAGGCTTACGGATGCCACTACGTATCAGAAAGGATATGTTTATGGCAACACTCCTTTTCCGACCACTTTCGGCCTGAAGGCCAGTTTTGAATATTTCACCTATGGGGGAGATGGTGCCGACGGCATCTGCTTTTTCCTGTTTGATGCCACGGCTACTCCTTTCAGTATCGGCAGCTTCGGCGGCTCCCTGGGCTATGCCCAGTTCAACAGCCCGGTATCTGCGGGTGTCAGTAAGGCTTACCTGGGTATCGGCCTGGATGAGTTCGGCAACTTTGCCAACCCGACAGAAGGGCGGCAGGGCGGACCTGGTTTCCGGGCCAATTCAGTCGTGCTGAGGGGTAAGGGAGACGGTTCAGCAGCCACCGCTACCAATTACCCATACCTGACCAGCAGGCAGACTTCCGCCATGACACCGGCATTCAATATTTCCGGCGGTACGAGCCGCGCACCCCTGACCAGCGATGCCGGCTACCGCAGGGTAGACCTGTCGATGAAACCCAGGACGGGCGGGGGCTATGATATCTCTGTCGACATTACGGTAGGCGGCAGCACGCCTGCTACCTACAATGTGATCAGCAGCTATGCCTACACGACAGTGGCTCCGGACAATCTGAAGTTCGGCTTTGCCGGGTCCACAGGCGGCTCTACGAATTACCACGAGATCCGCAACCTGACCATCGATGTATTTGATCCTTCTCCGCTGCTGACCCCCACCGCGAAAGATACCAGCGTGGCAGCCTGCTATGGTGCTCCGCTCCGCTTCAATATCCT
>JAEUVW010000302.1 GCA_016786525.1 Chitinophagaceae bacterium | reverse complement strand
CTTCAGGACCAGGTCCATCACCTTGGAGGCAATCAGAGCCACAGCAAAGCCCAGCAGGTACAGGCCCATGAGCACGAGGCCCTGCAGGTTGAAGAAGCCCAGGAATGTTTTAGAGGGGATCACCAGGCCAATGAGGATGGTATAGACCGGCAGTCGTGCCGAACAGCTCATCAGTGGGGTGACCAGTATCGTGATCAGGCGTTCCTTTTTATTCTGTATCGTGCGGGCAGCCATAATAGCGGGTACGGCGCAGGCCATACCACTGATGAGCGGCATCACCGAGCGTCCGTTCAGGCCCACGCTGCGCATCAGGCGGTCAGTGAGGAAAGAGATGCGCGCCATATAGCCGCTGTCTTCCAGGATGGTGATCAGGCCAAACAGGATCATGATCTGTGGAATGAACACTGCCACCCCGCTGATCCCGGCCAGTACACCATTGATAAGCAGGTCGGTGAACAGGCTTTCGGGCAGGAGTTCTGATAATTGCGCGCTCAGCCAGCCAAAGCCTCCTTCGATCCAATCCATAGGGTAGGAAGAAAAAGAGAAGATACTTTGGAATAAGACAAACAATACGCCCAGCAGGATCAGGTTGCCCCACAGGGGGTGCAGCAGCACTTTGTCGATGCGCTCGCTGCGCATCGCCTTTTGCATCGGTGTTTCCTCCACCACGCATTTGGCTATGATGTCGCCGATGTTGCGGTAGCGCTGCAGAATCTCCTCTGCCTGTACTTTCGATTTATGAAATTTTGCCTCCCCCATGCGGGCGGCGATCTGTATTCTTTGTGCCGCGTCCAGGAAAGGCACATCCGGCAACTGGCAGCAAAGGTGCAGGGCGGCGTAGTCGCTTTCGGCCTGTGCAATGGCCCGTACTTCGGCGATCCAGGGGCCGCAGAGCTGCTGCATGTCGACGAAGCTACTTTTGTGCGGTGCTTTTTGTTTGTGCAGGATCTCGATCGCTTTTTTCAGCTCGTCGATACCTTTATTTTTCCGCGGGTTGGCGCCGATCACCGGTACGCCGATTTGTCTTTGCAGTTCGGCGATATCGATATGGATGCCTTTGGTACGTGCTACATCGATCATGGTCAGGACGATGATGACCGGTATGTTCAGGTCCATCACCTGGGTGCAGAGCAGCAGGTTGCGTTTCAGGCTGGAGGCGTCGGCAATGACGATGGCAATGTCCGGCTTATCCGGGTTATGGATGTCCAGCAGCACGTCGTACGCCACTTTTTCATCCTCACTCTTGGGGTACAGGCTGTAGGTGCCCGGTAGGTCGATAATATTAACCTTTTCCCCGCTGCGTAAATGGCAGATCCCGGTCTTCTTATCTACCGTCACCCCGGCAAAATTGCCCACCTTCTGGTTCAGGCCGGTCAGCGCGTTGAACAATGAGGTTTTTCCGCTGTTCGGATTGCCCACCAATGCTATCGATAGATTGTTCTGCATCATGAGGGCGCAAAGATATTTGAATCGCTTCAGTTGAAAATCTCAAAGACAGGCCAAAAAACGCATTAAGGCTTAAAAATTGTCATTAAAAAGCCATTTATCTCGTTGTATATTTGCGGCTTCGGTTTATTTTTGCTTTAATTACCCTAACAATTTTTATATGAATTTGTTTTTGTTGAATGCCGCTACAAATTCCCTGTCGGATTATTTACCCGTATTGATGCAGGTATTTCTTGCCATCGGTATTGTGGCGATCATGATGGGGGGCTCACACCTGCTGGGGCCCAAGCGTAAAACAAAGGATAAACTGGCCAACTTTGAGAGTGGTATCAAGGCGATCGGCAATGCGCGCCAGCCTATGGCCATCAAGTACTTCCTGATTGCGATCCTCTTTGTACTGTTTGATGTAGAGGTGATCTTCTTTTATCCTTACGCGGTGAATTTCAAAGAGTTGGGAGTTGAGGGTTTCCTGGCAGTAGTGATGTTTGTGGCATTCTTCCTTTTAGGTTTTACCTATATCATCAAGAAGGGTGCCCTGAAGTGGGAAGATTAATTGAATAACGCGTAAAGCACCCCCGGTGCTTTGCGGAAATGAGCATATTATGGGCCGTCCGGTACAATACAATACAAATACAGAGAACAAAAAGCCTGTTATTCCTGAAGGATATTCAGGAGAAGGTTTTTACGCTACTACCTTAGATCAGCTGGTGGGCCTGGGCAGGTCACACTCCCTGTGGCCCCTGCCTTTTGCGACCTCCTGCTGTGGTATCGAGTTTATGGGTACCATGGGTTCCAACTACGACCTGGGCCGCTTCGGTGCCGAGCGTATGGGTTTTACCCCACGCCAGTGCGACGTGTTGCTGGTAGCGGGAACGATCGCTAAAAAACTGGCGCCTGTGCTCAAACAGGTGTACCTGCAGATGGCGGAACCCCGTTGGGTGGTCGCTATCGGTGCCTGTGCTTCCAGCGGTGGCATCTTTGATAGCTACTCGGTACTGCAGGGTATTGACCAGGTGATACCGGTAGATGTGTATGTGCCGGGTTGCCCGCCGCGACCCGAAGGGATACTGGAGGGCATCATGCGGGTGCAGGACCTGGTGCGCAACGAAAGCATCCGCCGCCGCACACACCCCCGCTACAAAGCACTAATGGAAAGCTACGGAATAGAATAGCAGCATTGATATTCTTTTCTCTAAACAACTGACAACCAAAATACGCTAATGACCAACGAATATATCCAGCAAAAACTCAGCGACAAGTTCGGCACTGCCGTCTGGGGTTTCGAAGAAACATTCGGGATATTTGCCTTTTACATAAAGCCGGATATCAATATGCTGGTGCTGAAGTACCTCAACGAAGAACAGGACCTGGCTTTTCAGTTCCTGACCGATATAACCGCTGTTCATTTTCCTGATCAAAAAGACGAAGAACTGTGCGTGGTGTACCACTTGCACAACCTGGTAGCCAATAAAAGGATCCGGATCAGGGCTTCTGTGCCGGTAGCGCAGCCGGATATTGCTTCGGCAACGCCGCTGTACTCGGGCGCCAACTGGATGGAGCGTGAGACTTACGACTTTTTTGGCGTGAACTTTACCGGGCATCCGAACCTGGTCCGCATACTGAATGTAGATGAAATGAATTACTTCCCGATGCGCAAGGAATACCCGATGGAGGATCCGACCCGCACCGATAAGGATGATGAAATGTTTGGAAGAGGATAAAGAAGCAGTACTGCTGCACCGTAAAAAAAGCAAAGCATGTCAGACCAACATACACACCATATACAACTTGCAGAGGAGTCGATCCAGAAGCAGACCACCACGCTCAACCTGGGGCCAACCCACCCTGCCACGCACGGTATCTTTGAGAACGTGCTGGAGATAGACGGTGAGAAGATCCTGAGCGCCACACAAAACCTGGGTTATATCCACCGGGCTTTTGAAAAAATTGCGGAAAGACGCCCCTACGGACAGATTCAACCACTGACAGACA
>JAEUVW010000327.1 GCA_016786525.1 Chitinophagaceae bacterium | reverse complement strand
GCCTCATTGTTGTTCCCCAAATTCCTTTCCCCGGTACGCCCCAAATGGATCAGGCCGGACAACCTGCCGAAAACGCAATTGCAGTTCGGGGTCAATATGCTGGACCGGATCAATTTGTTCCGGCTGACGAATATTTCTTCTTCATTTTCGTACAACTGGCACCGCAACAGGACCCAGACCTGGGATTTTACACCGGCTTTTGCGAATATCGTATTACCGGTGATCCGCCCGGCCTTCCAGGTACGACTGGACTCCAACGATTACCTGAAAAACTCTTACCGCCGCACTTTTATTGAAGGAGAAAACCTGGCCTTTACCTATTCTGACCAGGAGAAAAAACAAAACCGCAATTACAATTACATCCGCATCAGCGTGGAGGAGGCCGGTATCCTGCTGGCCGGTATCAATGCCACCCAGAAGCATTTGCGGGCCGGCAAGGAGTTTATCTTCGACCAATACATCAAATTTGACCTGGATGCCCGGCGGTATTTCAATGCCCGGCATTCCCTGCTGGCTACCCGCTTCCTGGCCGGGGTGGGCAGTCCCTACGGCGACTCGCGTACCCTGCCGTATATCAAACAATACTTTGTCGGCGGGCCCTACAGTATCCGGGGCTGGCGGCCCAGGACTTTAGGTCCTAAAAATACGCAATCGCGGGACAGTACTTTTATCGACCGTACCGGTGACATCAAGCTGGAGATGAACGTAGAGTACCGTTTTGACATGATCCAGTTGTTTTCCGGTGTGCTGAACCTGAATGGGGCGCTGTTTGCCGACGCGGGTAATATCTGGCTGGCCAAGCGCGACGATAATACACCCAATGGCCAGTTCGATATCAGCAGGCTGGGCCACGATATTGCCGTCAGCACAGGCGCCGGCCTGAGGGTCATTGTCGCCGGCTTCTTTACGGTGCGCATGGATGCCGCTTTCCCGATCAAAAACCCATATGTGGCCCCCAACAACGGGTGGGTGCTGAAATCGGTAGACCTGGGCAACAGCGACTGGCGCAGGGATAATGTGGTGCTGAACCTGGCGATCGGTATGCCTTTCTGATGCCCGTTGTTATATAGTTATAACGTTTATTTAGCGCCTGCCTTTATCCGAAGCTCCTTCCGGGAAGTATATTTGCCCGGTTATTATCTATATCATCCATGCGCTGTAGCTTTATCCTTATCCTGTTGTTGCTGGTTTTAAACGCTGAGGCGGCAGTCTGGCGCGGCACCCTTACCGATGCGGACAGCAAGCAGCCGATACAGGGGGCTACCATCACCAATACGGCGAGTACCCTGTTTGTCCTGACCGACGAGCGCGGTCAGTTCAATATAGAAGGAAATGCCGGCGATAAGGTAACCTTTTACTGCCCCGGCTACCGTACGGAGACGCATGTCATCATCCCGGGCCTGGACGGCATACGCCTGAACTTTGCAATGCGGCTGGCCAGCCGGGAACTGCAGGAAGTGGTCATCAAACAGAAGTACAAAACCCAGTACCAGATCGATTCGGCAGAGCGCCGTGCGGAACACAGCCGGACCCTGGCCCGGAAAAAGTCGAACATTGCCAGCCCTGTCAGTTTCCTCGCCGAACGGACCTCCCGCCGGCAAAAGGCCATTTTCCGCTTTCAGAAGGATTTTGCCCGCCTGGAAGAAGAACAGTTTACCGACAGCCGTTATACCCCCGAGCTGGTGTCTGCACTGACCAGCCTGTCCGGCGATACGCTGGCCTATTTTATGAATCACTACAAGATGTCATATGACTATGCGCGTTCCGTTACCCCATTGGAGCTGAAGATGTGGGTCATGTACAACTACAAGGATTTTGTCCGGCAGACGGACAGCCTGAGGAAACTGAAAATCCCTTATGAGCAAAATTCCGGGGAAAATAAGCGGTAAAGCGTATACCTTTGCAACTCCGAACTACAAAGCCCCGTTTTGAGTATCCTTGATTCCTTCCTGAAAAAGCGCCAGACAAGCCCTACGGCTGAAATGCACTTTACTGATCATATAGAGGAGCTGCGCTGGCATATCGTTCGCTCCCTGATTGCCGTACTGGTTTTTGCGATTGTTGCTTTTTTCAACATTGAATGGATATTTGACCGCATCCTGCTGGGACCGGCGCATGCCGACTTTATCTCCTACCGTGCTTTGTGCTGGATGGGGCATGAGCTGAAGCTGGAAGGGCTTTGCCTGGACGATGTCAAAATCAAATTCCAGAACACGGAGCTGGCCGGGCAGTTTACCATGAGCTTTTCCGTGTCGCTGATGATCGGGTTTATTACCGCCTTTCCCTATGTTTTCTGGGAATTCTGGCGTTTCATCAAACCGGCGTTGAAAGAGCAGGAGCTGAAGCACGCTACCGGTATCGTCTTCTGGTCGTCTTCCCTGTTCCTGTGCGGGGTATTGTTTGCGTACTTTATCATCGTTCCTTTCACGGTCAACTTTTTCGGCAATTACCAGCTGAGTCCCTCTTTTGAGAACATCATTACCATTGGTAATTATTATGATACGATCAACGACCTGGTGCTGGGTATGGGGCTTGTCTTCGAAATACCGATCGTGGTGTATTTCCTGTCTAAAATAGGCATCCTCACCCCAAAACTGATGCGCGACCAGCGCAGGATCGCCATCCTGATTATTTTTGTGCTGGCTGCAGTGATTACCCCTCCCGACTGGTTTAGCATCTGGCTGGTGGCGATACCGCTGATCATGCTGTATGAAGGAGGGATTCTTATTGCCGGCAGGGTGGTCAAATCAAAAAACTTAAGAAACACGAAGTACGATAATCTTTAATTTTTATGGCAACAAACGTTTTTAACCAGGCTTTGCCTGTGGCTCTGGGAGCTGACCATGCGGGATACGAATACAAGGAAATGCTGAAAGCGCTGTTGCTGGAAAAAGGCTGGCAGGTAGAAGACAAGGGAACATACAGCCTGGACAGCGTGGACTATCCTGACTTTGCACACCCGGTAGCCCTGGATGTAGAAGCAGGCAAAGCGGCTTTTGGTATCCTGGTCTGCGGTAGTGGTGAAGGTGTTTGTATTACCGCCAACAAGCATGCGGGCATCCGTGCTGCGCTGTGCTGGAATACGGAAGTGGCACAGCTTTCCCGCCAGCACAACAATGCCAACGTGATCTGCCTCCCCGCGCGCTTTGCAGATGAAGCGCTGACCAAAGAAATGGTACTGCTGTTTATGAAT
>JAEUVW010000295.1 GCA_016786525.1 Chitinophagaceae bacterium | reverse complement strand
ATGGGCGCCCCAGACATTTTACAATACAAGCAATGGCCTGATCAACAACCGTACCGGCACAGTGGCGCAGGATAAAGCCGGCTATATGTGGGTCGGTACAGACAACGGGATCTGCTGTTACGACGGACGCAAATTCACTTTTTTCCCCGGCAGGAACCGCCGCTTCTATTTTGCCCATTCCTATGCCACCTTTTATAAGCAATATGCGGTGCTGGGTACCAGTGGCGAAGGAGTGGCCTTGTGTCACCGGAATAAGGTGCTGTTCCGGCGCTTTAAGGGATGTGAGCAGGTGTATATTATTGCCGCGGTAGCCCTCAGTGATCATTCGTTCCTGCTGGCGACCACGCAAAAAAACGGGATACTCCTGGTGCGGGATTCTGTGGCTAGCCCGGTAAAATTACCCGAAGCATTTCTTGCCAGGATCACCGCATGCCTGATCGTGGATAAAGATTCCAAAGGCAATATATGGGTGGGTACGGATTCCGGCCTGCTGGTCTTCCCGAAGGGAGACCTGAACAAACCCTTTGTGCTGCGCGGCATGCAGGGGAAATACATCAATGTGCTGAAAGAAGGCCGCAACGGCGTGATGTATGCCGGAGCCGCCACATCCCTGTACAGTATCAGCGACACCAGCTATACCCCCTTAAGCGAATGCCGCTTGCTGTGCCGGAAAGATAGTGCCAGCATCTCTTCCCTGGAGACGGACAAAGATCATAATATTTACATCGGCTACAGCTATAATTACAACAACACATTAATACGACTGAGCCCGGACGGCAAGCAGACCAGTCTCTTGCTGGACAATACCAATTACCCCTGGGACCTCCGCTTCGACCGCGAAGAAAACCTCTGGGCCGCCTGCGAAAACGGCCTACTGAAGATCAGCCAGCCCTATATCAAAAATTACCTGGCCGAAGCCGGCAACTTCCCCATCGCAAAATCAGGGATCATTTTAAACGATGGTTCCTTTTTAGGAAATATCGGCGATAAAGTCTACCAGATATCTGCAGAACGTGCAATCACCCGGAAATGCCGGGGCAAAATCCATGCAGGCTACCTGGAGCAGCGTTTTTCCAGACGCCTGACGGCAAAATCTGGATAACCAACTACGAGCGGTTCTATTCCCCGCAAACAGCAACATACCGCTTTGTTGTGGGCCCGGACGCAGTTGAGATCCGGGAACAGATACAGCACAATGACCAGGGGCCGAAATCGCTGAACATGGAGTCTGCATCCAGCGACACACTGGGGAATGCCTATTTTGCTGCGACAGAGAGTGGCGAGCTCTGGACCTACAGGACGGGACGCTTCTTCCCTGTGCTCGCTCAAAAGGACATGAAGCCTGTTCGCGGGCTTGAGGCGATCACCTGTACACCCGAGGGTACAGTATGGGCCATCAATACAGAAATGGGCTTAATGGAGCTGGCGGTATCCCGCCGCAAGACTCAGTATGTGGCCACAGTACTTCAGGCCATCCCACTGGACAGCAGCAAATACTGGGGCTACAAGAAGATACTGATCGATAAAGAAAAGTGCATCTGGCTGAGCACCTCGAGGCAGAAGGGAATCTTACTGTTCAGGCCGGCAGCAAACGGGCGCTATACCCGCTCCGGCTCTATAAGACCCGAACAGCTCAGCAGCGAAATGGTACGCGATATGGCTGCAGATGGGAATGGCAATGTGTACGTGGGCACCAATGCCGGGATCGACAAAGTCACGGCGTTAAACAATGGGGCATTCCAGATCCGGAAAGGCATTTTTAACAATTACCTCACCGGCACCTATGTTTATTACCTGCGCATCAGCGGCAACTACCTGTTTGTGGGTACTACAGGTTCCATCGCACAGATTCGCCTCAGCAAGTTTAAGCAGGTAAAGGAGGCCCCAGCGGTCTACATCACCGGTTTGCGGGTCAACAATGCCGGCCTGGACACACTGCTGAACGAAGCGGGAAAAACAGCCTGTTTCAAAGCCTCGGAGAATACGCTGAACTTTACGTTCCTGAGCCCGAGCTATACCAACGAAAAGGAGATTCGCTACAAGTATTACCTGGAGGGTGTGGATCAGCAATGGAGTGAACCGGATTACAATTTCACCACTACATACAGCCAGCTGAAGCCGGGGAAATACAAATTCCAGGTACTGGCCCAGAATGCCGACGGGATATGGAGTGAGCAGCCGGCCGCTTTTGCCTTTGTGATCCGCCAACCCTTCTACGGGCAATGGTGGTTCATTGCATTAATGACATTAGCGATTGCCGCCTTTTTGTACTGGCTGTACCGTATCCGTATCGCCAGAGTACTAGCGGTAGAGCGCACACGGCAGCGCATCAGTAAAGACCTTCACGACGACATCGGCAGTACGCTGAGCAGCATTACTTTAATGAATGCATTGCTGCGGAAAAAGATAGGAACGCATCCGGAAGAGGCATCGGAGCTTGCCGGGAAAGTGGAAGAGACGAGCCGGGAAATGATCCAGAACATTAGTGACATTGTATGGAGCACCAACCCGGGAAACGACAGTATAGAGAAACTGCAGTTTCGCCTGCAGCAATTTGCAGGCGATCTCTTCGAGCCGCTGAACATCAGTTACGCAATACATTTTGACAGGGAAATCGTGAAGAAAGAACTGAGTATGGACCTGAAGCGTGACCTCTACCTGGTGATCAAAGAGATCATGAATAATGCCGCCAAATACAGCCGGGCAACACATTTCAACCTTGCCATTTCCGCTACCCGGGACACCCTGCGGGTGTTGGCCTCTGACAATGGTATCGGCTTCGACACTGCAGGTACGGTAAAAGGAAATGGCCTGCTCAATATCCGGCAACGGGTACAGCGGTTCCAAGGAAAGATCACCCTGACCTCAAGGGCCGGAAAAGGAACGGATTGGGAGTTCCTGATTCCCCTGTAACCTTACCGGGTGATTGCCTTGCTTGAAAGACTTTTTTACCTTGCAGTATATGAAAATACTTATTTGCGAAGACAACCTGTTACTCCGGGAGAGCCTGGCCGGCTTGCTTCTTTCAGAGGGCCATACGATAGTGGGCCAATTTGAAAATGCAGCCCAGCTGGTACGCCGTTATGAGCATCTGCAGCCGGATATCCTCATCCTGGATATTGACATGCCGGGTGTGGAT
>JAEUVW010000266.1 GCA_016786525.1 Chitinophagaceae bacterium | reverse complement strand
GACAGCGTGGTCGCAGGCTATACGGTATATGCCGGCGAAGTCGTCTGCCTCAAATAGTACTAAAGACGGTTTGTTTATTAATGCAAAGGAGCTTGCCCGCAGGGGCAGGCTCTTTTTGTTGTCCTGCACTGCAGTATTCTTATCTGAATTTTGTTCTTTATTTTCTAAAAAACATAAAGAACAGTTTTTTATACAGCATTATTATGAATATGTTTGTGGCCAAATGAACAAGCTATGTCTACAGAACTACTGCTGGCTGACGCCGTCATTGAAAACAAGATTTATACGATCCGTGGGGAAAAAGTAATGCTGGACAGGGACCTGGCCGCACTATACGGGGTGGAGACCAGGGTATTGAACCAGGCTGTCAAGCGGAATGAAAAACGCTTTCCGCCTGATTTTATGTTTCAACTGACCAAAACCGAACTGGAGGATTGGAAGTCACAATTTGTGATATCCAATTCCGGCAAAGTAATGATGGGCTTGCGCAAACTGCCTTATGTATTTACAGAACACGGTGTGGCCATGCTGTCAGGTGTGCTGAAAAGTGAAAAAGCGATAGAAGTGAATATCCAGATCATCCGCATCTTTAACCGCCTGCGGGAAACAGTACTGCAGAACAAAGACATTTTGCTCAAACTGGAACAGCTGGATAAAAAAATGCTCAACCTGCACTTTGACATCAGGATGCACGACGGCGAGATCGAAACAATTTTCGAACTCATCAGGGAGATCATTGCTGAAAAGCAAGCATCTCCTGCGCCTAAAAACCCGATTGGTTTTAAAAGCGCTAAAAAATGAGTGCACCTATGCGCTGAGCCTTACAGGTGTTTCCTCAGGTGGGCAACCATTCTTGCCGCTGCACTATCTTCATAGGCCCCAAATGCATTCACCACGATCCCCTTTATCGTGTCATCTTTCGAAGAGATCGCAAACAGCACCATTTCATCCCCCGGATCGGTCATGCCCTCAAAGCGGTAGATCTCATCGATCTCGAAATCAGCGGGAGAAAGGCTGGTGAGATTATTGCTGCAGACCAGGCACTCGCCGTCTTCGCGTATATTAAAATCTGTCGTATAGCCGCGCTTTACCAGGTCATTCACCGCTTCGCTCAGCGTGTCGTAATTTTTCATTGTTCTTTTTTTAGACTAAAGGTAAGGTGCCGGGATTGTTCCGGAAGTAATCGATCTTAAAATTAAAGAGAACGGCCATTTTATCCGCACGCCATTTGGCTTCATTGGCCAGCTCGCCTTCATAATACTCGTCTACGGTCTGGTGCCAGAGACGCAGCCATTCATCAAAATGTTCTTTCCCTACAGGCAGGCGGGCATGTGGTGGAAAAGGGCTACCGGAATAGGTACGTTCCTCCAGCAGGATGGTCTGCCAGAAGCGGTACATTTTTTCAAGATGCGGGGTCCAGTCTTTTATCTTTTCGGCAAACACCGGACCCAGCAAGGGATTGCTGCGGATGTGCCCGTAAAAAGTATTGACCAGCACTTGTATATCTTCCAGCGATCGGATGTCTGCTTTCATTTGCTGTGATTTCCCTGCAAAGGTAAACAGGAATACCGGCATACTTGTTTTGCAAAGGTTGCAATGAGAAAAGCCTGAAGATTCGTATTTTTGAGGATATTCTTATTTACTATGAAACAGTTACTCCTGCTCAGTACCTTATTTTTCATTTCCTGCAGGGCTATGGCCCAGGCAAGTGCAAACGGGCAGGCAGTAAAAAGGGAAGAAATATTCGTTTTTGTAGAGCAGATGCCTTCCTTTCCGGGTGGCGAGCACGCTTTGTACCAGTACCTGAAGGATAGCCTCCGTTATCCTGAAGAAGCAAAAAGGAAAGGAATAGAAGGCATAGTCCATGTTAAATTTATCATCACTGAAACCGGTGTTATCAAAAATCCGCAATCGCTGAGATCAGCAGATTCCTCGCTCAGCGCAGAGGCCGTTCGCCTCGTATCCTCTATGCCGCCCTGGAAACCCGGTAAGCAAAACGGGCGTGCGGTATCGGTTTATTTTACATTGCCGGTATCCTTCAGGCTGGAGTAAGGTTCTTTACTTCTTCTTATCAGCCAGACTGGCCTGTTCATTTATAGTCTGCCCTTGTATTGTTGTCAAAATTTTAAATATCTATATTATTATATGTATTGTTGTGTGTAAGTAAATAGATTTGACAGGTATTTGTTATTTTTGGAAGGCCCGGGACAGCAAAAAAACATCCCGCTGGCTTTTGGCAATATGAGCAATACCGCTACACTACACGCAGAACAGATGATCCTCCGGTATAAGGCCGACCCGCAATCGGTATACAATACCTGGTTCCTCAATAATGAAGACCGCCTGAAAGCCTTTCGTTCCATTCGCCGGGGGGTCTTGCAGGTTGTAGAAGATATCAGGCAAAAAAAATTCGGTAATGATTTCAAAGGTTCCTCGCTGGAATTGGTGCTGACCGGTATCAGCGAACAAAAACAGGTTTTTGAAGGGGCAGCTCATGCCTTCTACTGGAAGCCCAAATTGCGTATTCCGGATATTTACGAGCATGAGGCCAACAAAATGGCATTTGGTCAGTTCCTTGATACTATTTTAAAAGCAAAATCCGAAGCAGAGATCATCAGGGAAATTGTGCACCTGGATAGCCTGAACATAAAAGGGCTGGGACCCGCGGTAGCCAATATTGTCTATTTCCTGCATCCTACACTGATTCCCCCTTTCAATACCGCTATCGTCAGGGGATTTAACTGCCTGTTCAAAGACAAAAAGAAACTGGGCTCGTGGAGCGAGTACCTCAAAATCCGGGAAGTCTTGCTGGATATGAACACAAAGTACAAAGCCGGTCTTTCGCTTGACCTGGGAGCCATTTCAGGCCTGATGTTTGAGATCGGTATGCAAAAGTTGGGGCCCGCTCATGATGAGTACTTATCGGAGCCTGAGCGGAAAAAACTGGAAATACTCAGCGAAAAGCGGCAGGCAGGGATCAGGGAAGATAAGGCAGAGGAAAGTCTGCACACGGAAATGCAATATCACCTGCTGAAAATCGGCACTGCCCTGGGCTACGATGTGATCTGCGCCAGCAACGACAGGTCGAAATCATACCAGGGTTCGGGTTTTTCTTTACTCTGTCTCCCTTTTTGTCCTGAATTACACACCGACAAAGACACCCAAAACACCATTAAACTCATAGACATCCTTTGGTTCAAAAAAGGAACGGATAATATCGTCGGTGCCTTTGAAGTAGAGAAAAGCACCAGTATTTATTCCGGTATTCTTC
>JAEUVW010000261.1 GCA_016786525.1 Chitinophagaceae bacterium | reverse complement strand
GAAGAATAGGGCCTGGAGAAACTTCTTTTAACGATGGTCCACTATTTTTCATTAGTGTTCCAGGTAAAAATGAAACCTCACAGGTCTGCAAACAACATTTTATTAGTGTTTCAGATAAAAAATGTTAGTCTAATCTAATTTTTGTATTAGCTTTGTCAAAAAAGAGCTGATATGAAAAGATCTTCCGTGTTATTGGCCTGTACCGGGACATTCCTGTTTGTGTTGTCCTGCAGCAAGATGCAACCCTCAGCACCTGCGGACGATATGATCCTGGACGGTCCTGTAGCAGGCCTGAGCCCGGAACAGAACGCACAGTTCCTGCGCGGCGATGTGGCCTTCAATGATGATATCTTTACGCGCGAAACCGGCCTGGGGCCGATCTTCGTATCTACCTCCTGCGGCAGCTGCCATGCCGGCGACGGCAAGGGGCATCCCTTTACGACCCTGACCCGTTTCGGTCAAAGCGACAGCAGCGGGAATACCTGGCTGCACCTGGGCGGCCCCCAGCTGCAAAACCGTGCGCTGCCGGGTTTTCAGCCCGAAGTATTACCTGCAGGGGTGGGCGCTTCCCGCTTTACACCACCGGCGAATACCGGTTTAGGGTTTATCGATGCTGTTGCCGATGCTGATATCCTCGCTATGGCCGACCCTGACGATGCGGATGGGGACGGGATCAGCGGAGTCCCCAACTGGATCCGGATGAAGTCTTATGTAAAAGAGCGGCAGGGCAGCCACAGCCGCGCCGGACGCTATATCGGTCGTTTCGGTAAGAAAGCCGGGGCCTACGACCTGCTGCAGCAAACGGCTTCTGCGTACAACCAGGATATGGGCATCACTTCCCTTTACGAACCTTACGATGTGTACTCCGGCGAAGAAACAGACCCCGAGATCAGTACCCAGACGGTGCTGGACGTAGTGTTCTATCTGAAGACCCTGAAAGCCCCGGTACAACGCCGTCAGAACGAAGCGGAAGTGATTGCAGGCGGGGCGGTATTTTCTGCCATCGGCTGCAACAAATGCCATACGCCCCAGCTCAAAACCGGCGCTTCTCCGATCAGTGCTCTGGCTTACCGGACTTTTGCCCCTTATACAGATCTGCTGATGCACGATATGGGGCCGGAACTGGATGACGGCTATACGGAAGGTACGGCTACTACTGCCGAATGGCGTACTCCGGCACTCTGGGGTCTGGGCTTATCCAAAAATGCGCAGGGTGGGCAATACTTCCTGATGCACGATGGCCGGGCCACCAGTATAGAAAGCGCGATCCTGATGCATGGAGGCGAAGCTGCTGCGGTACGCAGCCGTTACCAGGGCCTGGGCGCTGATGAAAAAAACAAACTGATCCGATTTCTTGAAAGCCTTTAAGCTTATGAACAGAAGAACCTTCCTGAAAGATACCTGTGTGGCCTGTATCGGCCTGGCTTCCGGTGCCGCTTTGCTGTCTTCCTGCAAAACAATGAAACACAGCAGCGGTACCCTTACCGAAAACGGGCTTATCGTACCGCTCAAAGATTTTATCAGCAGCAGTACACCCGAACTCCGGTATCACGCCTACCTGGTCGTGCGCAATGATGCCCTGCAGTATCCTATCTGCATTTACCGCTTCAATGAACAGGAATACACTGCACTGTATATGCGCTGTTCGCACCAGGGAGCAGAATTGCAGGTTGCGGGCGACCGGCTGACCTGCCCAGCACACGGCAGCGAATTTGATCGTACCGGCAGTGTACAGCAAGGCCCTGCCGGCGATGCCCTGCGCCGCTTTCCCCTAAGCGTGGGTGCGGATGAATTATTCATTGACTTAAGAAAACAATCATGAGCAAGTATTTACTCAGCGCACTATTGCTGCTGGCCGCTACCCCTGCGTCAGCGCAGATCGATAGCAGCTTATTGCGCCGCAGTGCCGTGCAGGCACCACAGCAGGCGATGAATATGGATGCCGTGTACAACCGGCCTTTCCTGAGCTATGGTAAACTGCCCGTTTCTTTGGGGGGCTATGCCGAGGCCAACTGGCAGCACCTGGGTACAGACGGGGTCACGGAAGGCAACCAGTTCCAGATGAGGCGATTGACCCTCTTTGTGGCGTCCACCATTTCAAAAAGAGTCAAATTCCTGTCTGAGATTGAGTTTGAAGACGGTACCAAAGAGATCAATATCGAGTTTGCCGCCGTTGATTTTGAATTCAATCCTTTACTGAATGTACGGGCCGGTATCGTGATGAACCCGATCGGGGCTTTTAACCAGAATCACGATGGTCCCAAATGGGAATTTGTAGACCGGCCGGTGTCTGCTACGCAGCTGTTACCGGCCACCTGGAGCAATGTGGGCTTTGGCGTATACGGTAAGCAATATTCCGGCGATTGGGTGATGGCCTACGAAGCCTACCTGACGAATGGTTTCAATGATCGTATCGTCAACAATACCAATGGTAAAACCTTCCTTCCTGCCGCGAAGGGCGATCCCAACCGCTTTGAAGAAAGCTACAACGGCGTGCCCCTGCTGACGGCTAAAATAGCCGGGAAGCATCAGCGGGTAGGGGAGTTGGGGCTTTCGTACATGGGCGGTGTATACAACAAATTCCAGGATGACGGCCTGGTGTTGGATCAGCGCCGGCGGGCAGACGTGCTGGCTGTGGATGCGAATACCGTATTCCGGCGCCTGGGCACGGTGCTGAATGCCGAATGGGCCTGGGTGATGGTCGATGTACCGGTCACTTATTCGCAGCAATACGGCAGCCGCCAGCAGGGAGGTTTCCTCGACATCGTGCAGCCCGTGTGGCGGGGCAAAATGCTGGGCTATGAAAACTCAGTGCTGAACCTGGCCTGCCGCCTGGAATACGTGGACTGGAATATGGGCCGTTTCCGGGAGACAGGAGGCCAGATCGGTGATGAGTACAGGGCGATTGTGCCGGCCATCAGCTGGCGGCCCGGACCACAGACCGTGATCCGGCTCAACTACCGGTATAGCCACACGAAGGACCTGCTGGGCAATCCGCCCAGCCGTACCGCAGGTCTGCAGATCGGCGTCGCCAGCTATTTTTAAGCCTGACTGCTTTAGTTGTGCACCAGCAGCTTCGATGCGGCATTGCTGTCGCTTTTCGAATGGCGCTGGTACAGCAGCAACTGGTCTTTCAGGTCGATGATCTCCCGCAGCAGGTTGGCAATTTCTTCCTTGCTTTCGGATAATTCCTTATCCTTTGTCCGGTACATTTCGAGCACAGTCTCTACAGCCGAATTACTGTTGGGCTGGGCAGTTCCCTTTTTTTGTTTGGTAAACTGCTCCACATCGATTTCCGGAAAACGGGCGATGATGTTATCCACAACTT
>JAEUVW010000259.1 GCA_016786525.1 Chitinophagaceae bacterium | reverse complement strand
TTTTTACGGTATTTGAAGATAATGACAAGGTGCTGAATGCCATATGCCTGGGTGCAAACGGCTATATCCTCAAAAGCAGTACGGAAGAAAAGATCCTGTCCGCACTGCAGGATGTGGCTTCCGGGGGCAGTCCGCTCACCCCCAGTATAGCCAGTAAGATCCTGAAGCATTTTCCCAAACGAAGCATACTGGTCACGCACCAGGATGAAGACCTGAGTGAAAAGGAAAAAGAAGTGCTGGAATTGATGGTAAAAGGCTTCAGCTACAAAATGATCGCTGCTGAACTGGACAAGAGTGTGGAAACCATACGCAGCCAGATCAAAAGCATATACCGGAAGCTGAATGTTTCTTCCAATGCGGAAGCGATCATCAAAACCTTAAAAAACCAGGCCTGAGGCACCACAGCTCTCCCTGCAGGGCCGCCCGTCTTTGGGCCGAAAAGAAAAATAGCGCTCACCCGGGGCAAGCGCTATTTTCATGCGGAAAGCTTTTTTATTGTTTCAGGATGAGCTGCCGGCCTATTGTGCTCTCCCCGCTTGTAGCCCTGAGTAAATACAGGCCCTCAGCCTGCCCCCGCAGATCAATACGGATAGGGTTGTCAGCGCAACTTTGCTTTTTGATGATGCGTCCGGCCCCATCTGTTATTTCCAGTTCCAGTTCCAACCCGGGCGCCGGGTTTGTAACAGAAAACACCCCAGTTCCCGGGTTCGGGTAGACAAGCATCTGCCCCTCAGGAGTGAGCGGAGCGATACCTGTTTTCAGTTGCTTCATTTTATGCACGAACAGGTCTGTGGTGCTGCCATCACCGGCAGGACTCAGGTCAAAAACACCGCTATCCGGGTCAAAATCTGTTTTATCCAGGAACCATCCGCAGACAAAGACATCCAGGTCCTTATTCATAGCGATGCCGGTTCCGGTACTGAGCCCCACCGCATTTTTTGCCCAGTTGAACTTTCCCTCAGCGTCCAGTCTCAGAATAAAAAAGTCGTCATTGCAGCTCAGCATTTCTGTTCCAGGTCCCGGATCAAAATCAACCGTGTTCTGAAACGAGCCGGTGATATAAATATTATTCTTGTCGTCCAGCACCAATGCCGAACCGATGTCGTCATCGGACCCGCCTATGGACCGGGCCCATTCGTACTTCCCGGCAGTGTCCAGTTTCAGGATATAAATATCGTAGCCGCCGGTACTTTTGATCTCTGCTTTGCCGGGGCCGGGGTCAATGTCAATCTTGCCGAGAAAGTAGCCGCAGAGGTATAAATAGCCGTCGTTGCCTGCTTTCATGCCCATTGCTGTACTAACGTCCATACTATGTGCCCAGGAAAAACTACCGGAGGCATCCAGTTTACAGAGAAACACTTGTTCTGATCCGGCACTGAGCGGATAAGATCCGGCACCCGGATCAAAGTCGCCAGTTCCCTTGAAAGTCCCTGTGGTATATACCTGGCCTGCCCCGTCGGTAGCCCGGCCAAGACTGCGCTCATCCTCGCTACCCCCCACCCCACGCGCCCAAACCAGGTCTCCGCTGCTGTTCAGTTTGCAGACAAAGATGTCCCTGCCGCCGGCAGACACCAGGTCTGTATTGCCGGGGCCCGGATCAAAATCGGCAGTACCGGTGAAGATGCCCGATACGAAGATATTGCCGGCAGGGTCCGGGCTGACCGCATTAGCCTCATCGTACTCCGGGCCGCCCATACTTTTGGCCCAGGAGAGGCTACCGCCTGCGTCCAGCTTCAGCACGAAGACATCGGCACGATTGTTATCCGATACCAGTTTGAATGCTCCCGGCCCGGGATCAAAGTCGCAGGTGTCGACAAAGCTCCCTGCGATCAATATATTTCCCGCGGCGTCAAGACTAAGGCTGCGGGCGAACGCTAAACCACTGCCCCCAACCTGCTTGGCCCATACCAGGCTTCCGCCTGGATCCAGCTTCAGCAGGTAGATATCGGACAGGCCCTGCGGTTCCAGTACCAGCACGCCCGGCCCGGGATCGAAATCCGTATTGCTGTCAAAATTGCCGGCAACATAAGTATTGCCGGCTGCATCCGCCGCTATGCCCGCGGGCTGCTCATTACCCGTTCCCCAGGCACTCCTGGCCCAGTCGAATACAGGAGTCTGCGCATGAGCCAGGCTCATGGCTGTTATACACATACAAGAGAGAAATAGTTTTTTCATTTTTCAAGGAGTTAATTGTCAGGGACAAACTAAAACGTATCACTATGTCAGCACAAAATTCAGTTGCCGGAACAGAATGGCCCTTAACCTAAAAGGGTGAAAATCTGAAGCAGAACATGCCGGTATTCCCTGCAGAAAGAGCGCTTCGTTTCATACGGGTACTAAAAGAAGCGGTGTACCCGATAGCAAGGTCATCAGGCGATACACCGGTAGCAGGAATAGCGGCACTTATCAAAAAACCATGCGCACTTATCAAGTAGACTCCTGTTGCACATTTCCATAGTTCTACCTTGCAGATAAGCTGATAACCTGATGATGGAATTTTTTGCCCGCAGACCATCATCACCTACTGCAATGCCGGACAGGTCAGCGGTAAGGAAAGCAAAAGAGTTCTTGCATTGACACATTTTAAACTGGATTTTTAATACGGTCTATATATGAAACGTACCATCTTAATCAGCATTACTGCCGCATTTGCAATCGCTTTATTTTTCAGAGCAGCACCGCCGCCACCGCCCTCAACGCCGATAGCAGCATTTGAGCAACAACCGCCAATAGTGAAGCATGTGTGGGTGCAGCAACTGCCCGCCCCGCTCGAAGACGGGCGCAACATGATCATGAAAATCGAGTATGAAAATGAGGAAGGGCTTACCCTGCCGCCCACTTTAGACATCTATTACGGCGGAACGCCCAGCGATTATGTAACATTTCGCGATGACGCCGGCATGCCGGATGTAAACGCCGCAGACATGATCTATAGCGCGTATATCCAGGAGGACATCTCCTCATTTGTGAACCGCATGCAAACCATGCACAATAACCTGGTCGCGCAAGGCGGCTTCGTGCATTTTACCGGGCATGGCGGGCAGCTCATGACCACCATTCCCGATTTTAATACTACTGCTTTTTTAGAAGGAGGAGAAGTAGAGATATTTGAAACCCTGCTGAATGGTATGGGCTGTGGTTCCGCTCTGAAAAAGGAAAATTCCCTTTTTATCACTGCCCTGTCGGTAGTGGAAGACGAAACCCGCACATTTAACGTTCTTGCCAAACCCGGGGCTCCCAACGGTACCGGGAATCCGTATGGTGTGTGGACCTTCGGTCAGCTGATCAAGAATATGGCCAATGAAGCGGTAACCGGGGTCTCGGCCAAAGCCTTCCTGAAGCAATGGCTGATGAGGTGGACCGACGGCTGTTCCATCAATGGTCAGACCGTTGGTGCAAGAAGAGGGGCTTTGACCCTGATGATCGGCCCCTGGCTGCAGCGCGCTCACCAGGACACCGCCGCCGCCGTGCATTACAGCAGTTCCTACTATAGTACCATAGAGGCTAAAGGAGACCAATGGAAAACGGATTGGGACAATACGCCGGACTCCCTGATCCTGAAATATGCGCCGTTTAAACTGATGGCCATAGTGAACCGCATGGATATAAAAGGAAATTCCGGCTATAATAACAACCCCAACAATAAAGGGGAAACGCGCTTTGTCTATACGCTGATAGCACCGTTCGAGTTGTTTGACGAAGTGACCACCCCTGCAGGCACCCCTCCGCGGATCGCGGACGGTATGGAGGGCGATGGCTGTACACAGCCGATTGACTGGAAAGGCATGAACGTCATACTGGAGTACGGCAACCCGCAGGCTGACCTGTGTGAATTGCAAAACTTTGCCCAGCAATGGCTGGACCTGAGTAATTATAGCCTTGACTCGCCGGCTTACAACCTGGCACTGGAGAACATTACCAATGTAGTGACCGGTGCCAATGCTGCTTTTGGCAGGGCAAACAGGAGCGCCCTGAATCAGATCCGTACCAATGAGCGTATATTTCTCCCGACAATTTGTAACGGCGTAAGGAGCTCTGCATCCTTCCAGGCCTGGTTTTCTTCCGATTGGCAACTATCCCAGTTCGAACTCAATGGTATTACCCATTATTTGATGCCGGTGCCTGTATCCTTAACGCCCATGAATGAAAGCAATACGCCCTGGAACTATAAAATGAATTTCGGCCTGGGCAGTTCCAGCACACCCACCTACATCACTTCTGCAGGGACTACTGCCTACGATGGTTTGTACTACGGAGGTATTGTACCGGCAGGGTCTACCGCACTGATCGAGTGGGCCCACCTCAACGGTTTACGCCTGCGCTTCGGCAACCACAATGTACCACTAAGCTATAGCTATGGCGCAGATGAATTCAAATTGGCGGCTACCGCTACCATGGATATGGACCAGCTGCACTATTGGGACCTGAACTGGGACGCAGCCAGCACAACGCACTATACCCACATATCGAAAACAGACCCCAACGCCTATCCTATAGAGAAGCAAATGCGTCGCCAGCTATCCCTGAATACCTGCCAGGGCTGCCACGGCGCAGAAACAAAAACAGTATTTACCCAGGTCAGACCTGTAGGGTATGGAGAAACCATTGATTATTGGAAGAATACGCCCCAGGACGATTGGGAGCCCCTGGATACACGCACTATGGGGCATTTGTTCAGCGAAAGCAGGGGCAAGTCCTTTGCTATAAACGGCACCCTTGCAGACATCTATAAAAATGATTATAACGGTACTCCACGGCTTACCCAATACCTCCCAAGGGTATCCGGATTCCTGACCGGACGTGCCTATAGCGGGCCCTACTTAAACGGTACCTGGCAGGATGACCTTATTGACCCGGGCGTTGAAGATAACAGGGATGCTGTTTTCGATGACCCTTTAAGCTTATACTATGTGTACGATCCCACAGACGATCACGACGGTACTACGGATAATACCTATCCTAAGGCCGACGGTGTATTTGGTTACAATGACCTTGAAATGCGCAAAAAGCGACTTTGCCATTTACTGAATACCCCTTGCGGCGGTTCCCCGGGACCAGGCCCGGTAATTGGTATCCTCATCAATACTTTTATCCAGCCCTTGCCTGCCTACGGACATTAAGGAGCCGGATCCCGCTTGGAAGCACAGCGTATGGAAACAGAACATTTGCAACAACGTATTCTCTGATTTTAAAACATTTATTATGAAAAAGATTCTTTCAGTATACACCCTGTTTATCTGCGCCGGCAACCCGCTGAGCAGTAAGGGGCAGGAGGCGAATTGGTTTGAAGCAGAAGGCAATACTTACTACATAGCAGAGTCCTGCATTCCGCACTCTGATGTTCTTTTCCAGGCCAGAAGAGGCGGGGGCAAGCTGCTGAAACGGGCAACGGCAGATGAGAACGGCCGTTTGATCCTTGCCGGGAATGAAGCGTTTGCACCTGCATTTGTCTTAAACACCAGGCATAAAAATGCAGAAGGTATCGCCGGTTCCGGCATTGCCGGCTTTTACGAAAACAAAGAGTTTTCCTTTAGCAATCCTGGTGCAAGCACTGCAGACGGGGTGAACAGGATCAGCTGGGAAACAGAAGTTGCCGCAGGGGTGGACCTGTACTTTGAAATACTGAGATCTGTAGACCTGATAAACTATACGGCTATCGGAAGCATACAAGCCGGGAAAGGTACAGCGGCAGGCATTTATACCTATGAAGACCCGGAGACAGCCGGCGCTGCTTATAAAGTGGCCATTGTGAACAGAGACAAAGGGCTGAGGTATACCTCAAAAGCAATGACACCATTATTGTCTGGGGTGAAGGTTTACCCCACCGTCATCGGGGACAGGTTCAACATAGAATTGGCGCAGGTACAGGCAAGCGGATCCTACAAGATAATCAATGAATCCGGCCAGATCATACAAAAGGGCAAGCTGAACCAACGACACAATACGGTAGGGGTCAGCAACCTTGCTACAGGCAATTATTTCGTAATTGTTGAAACCGAAGGGCAAATCTCCACCAGCAAAGCGATAAAAATGTGACACGGTCACCGGGCTGCTTCTACACAAACAAGGCCTGGCCTGTACTATTTCCGTTCCAGGCGCATCACCGCTATATCGCCCATGATCAGGTTGAGTGCAGTCCCGTGCACATCACAGTCCATAGAAGCGTGCTGCATCAGCAGTTGAAGACGGATCCCCGCGAAAGGGCGGGATGCTGCCGAACGGAGACCTACTTTGATGTTATCCCGAACAGCGCGGGCGAAAATGGTCACAAATGATGAATGCAGCTACCCGCACGTGGTTTCCTGTGCGATTACAACACATCGCTAAACTCTTTTACTTTATCAAAAACACTTTTTGCAAACGGGCATAACGGCAATATTTTAATCTGCTTTTCTCTTGCAAACGCTACCGCCTTGCTTACCATTTGTTTGCCCGCTCCCTGACCTGAGAGTAAGGGGCTTACTTCAGTGTGATCGATAATGATCCGGTCTGTACCCACCCAAACGTAGGTCATTTCCGCAAGGATTGCTCCGTCTTGCTCTATAAAGAACATTCCTTTTTTACCGTCGTCTTTTTGTTGTATGTCCATTTTAGATTTTTGTATTGATGATGGTATCATTTGCTGCTGTTTTTCAGACAGGGGATACTGAGCAACACATTCACGATCATTCCTGTCAATAGTACATCTGCACAATTAATATTTATCGCAACAGTGGTAGCTACAGTATCATTTGCCGTGCTACGAAAACACTTCAGGAGCCGGTCCGCCTGCGGGTTTGGAATTGTCTTTGGGCAGCGGAATAAATACTTCATTGTCTGTCGGTGGCAACAGTATCCGTCCCTGTTTCCAATCCTCTTTGGCTTGTTCTATCCGTTCTTTACGGCTTGAAACAAAGTTCCACCAAATGTATCGTTCTCCAAGATGCTCGCCGCCCAGCATCATTAAGGTCGTATGTTCTTTGGCGACGATCAGGGGATCTACACCCTTAGTAAAAACCAATAATTGTCCGGCTGTGTAGACGATCCCGTTAACTTCCACACTTCCCTTCACAATGTATGCTCCCCGTTCGCTATACCCTTCGGGCAATCCAAAGCGGGCATCCTTGTCCAGTACAACGTGTACATAAAACAACGGGGAATGTGTTGCTGCATGACCTTTCAATCCATACGCATCGCCCGCTATCAGTCGCATCCAAACGCCCTTGTCGGTATATACTGCCAATTGCTCTGCTGTATAATTATTGAAAGAGGGCTCCGCTTCTTCGTATTTTTCGGGCAGTGCCACCCAGGTCTGCATCATTTCAAGCTCGCCACCAGCCAGTATTGCAGGGTCTTCAAAACGTTCGCTATGCGCTATACCCTTTCCTGCCGTCATCCAGTTTACTTCGCCCGGCTTTATGAGCTGCTCTACGCCAAGGCTATCCCTGTGCATTACCTTCCCGCTAAACAAATAACTGACTGTTGACAGCCCTATATGCGGATGCGGCAATACATCAAAATTGCTTAGCGCATGGGCAGGAACACTGATCGGGCCGCCATGATCCATAAAAATAAATGGCCCAATCATCCTTCGAAGACGGTAAGGAAGAATACGTTTTACGGCAAAGCCCGGTGCTATTTCTGCCGGTCTTGCGTCTATAACTATATCAAGCATCGTAATAAACTAATTAAGATCAAAAAAAAGAGTTTTTCCTGTTTGCAGTTGCTGGCACGCGCTGAAAGCAAAGTAGCTCTTATTTTCCATGACACATTAAACTTTTATTACCGAAAAAAGATAGCGCTAAAAGGGCTGCAGGGCCGGTACTACTTCTTTTCCAGGCGCATCACCGCTATGTCCCCCATGATCAGGTTCAGCGTGGTACCGTGCACATCATAGCGGTTCACGGTCTTCAGGGTCTTGAAGAACGTCGCTTCCCCATTGCCTTCACAAGCCATTTCGGTGCTCATCGGATCGGCAAATCTTATGTTGTTGCCATCCAGGGTAAAAGCAATCGTATAATTGTTGCAACTACTGTTACCACTGGCTTTCCCGGAGGGCAGGTCAAACGTGATCGTCGGTTTCTGGCGGGGATACAGTCCGTCAAAGGCAATCCTGGCGCCGGAAACATAATTTGCCTCCCAGGTGCCGTTCAGCACATGGGCTCCCGGAGCGGCTTCCATAGCCCTGAAGCGGGCCAGCGGGGCCATCCGCCCTTTACTGAGCGACAGCACATTGCCCTTGATCGTATAATTGTCCGCGGCCACCAAAGCCTGGTTCAGCCCCGTTTCTATAGCCATATTTTCGCAAGCCATCATCGTGGACATGCCTTGTGAAAACTTTATCCCGTTCTGCCCGGACAGGGTGAATGTTCCGCCAAGACCATTGCAGCCCGCCATTGCGGAGTAACGGTGATCATCATCCTGCAGCAGGATGAACGCTTCTTTACCATTGATCTTATCCGGCACAGGGTTCCCCTTCAGTTCTACCAGCTTCCATTTTTTGCCGGTAAGGATGGTCTCTGTGCCACCTTCCTGGGCCTGGGCTGTATTGGGTTTTTTGACACTGCTGCAGGCGCACAGGGTGAACAGGCAGCTTAAGGCTGAATAGTAGAAGGTCCGCTTCATCGCTATGAATTTTAATTTTTTGAAACAGGCTATGCTATCGGTAGCAAGAGCAAAGGTAGACACAAATAGTAAAATGCACGGCGTTTACAGCCGGGAAAAGGCTATCGCAGCAAATGGAATCCTGACCGGCAGTTTACCCCCCTTTACCGCACAAAAAACCGTATTCCTGTACAGGAAACTACAGCTTCTGCAATTTCAATATCGTTTTAGTGCCATCCTGCCGGACCAGGTGCAGGAAGTACAGCCCTGAAGTATAGGAGCTCATATCCACACTCAAAGCTTGTGCAAGCGGCAGGTTCGTATAGAGCACACGACCGTCAATAGCTGTAATCTCCAGTCGGCTGATGGCATCAGCGGCTTCCGTACGGATATAAACCATGCCGGATGTGGGGTTGGGATAGAACTGCACCGTGGAAGCCCCCTTCATTTGTATCCTGCGTACAGGAGAATAAACGACATCGTCTCCTTCGCTCTTCAGGGCAAGACGGTAAAAATTTTCCCCGGCCGCTGCCTGATCGTCTGTATAGCGATACGTCCCCTCGGTATGGGCGACAACAGTACCGATCGGCGCCCAGTCCAGTGCAGAAGCGCTTCTTTGCACGATGAACGCCCCTGCTTTATTTGCCTTCCCGGTCTCCCAGCTCAGCAATACGCTACTTCCCTGCACCATTGCCGTAAAGTAGAGCAGGTCAAGGGGCAAAGGCACACCCGATGGCCCTACCCCTATAGCGTTGCTATAGACGGAACAGCCATCTGAAGTAACCACCCTTCTATACCAGGTGGTATCGGATACTGCAGGCGCAGTGTAATTCTGGTTTGTACTGACTCCGCCACCATTGGTATACCCACTGAGGGAATCTGTGGTGCTGTACTGCCATTGATAGGTAAAAGTTCCGCTGCCGCCTGTAGGGAGCGTACCATTGTACATATTGACTGTGCCGGCGGGGCTGATCACGTTGTTGCTGATGGCCGGCTTCACCGTTACATTGATGGTGCCGTTTGTGGCCTGCTTCCCGTAGTTGTCCTTAAAAGTATACTGCACCGGGGTCACTGTGCCGGAAAAGCCCGGGGCGGGCGTAAAGGTCACTGTGCCGTCAGCCCCGAATGTCGTGTCTGTGTGGAAAGTTCCCATACCGGCGACGGTAAGCGTATTGGTCTTCACGCCCGTGCCGGGTGTAATAAAACGGACGGATGCAGAGTCGGCTGCTGCAGGGGAATTGGGCAGGACTGCATTGCTCAGGATATTGAAGCG
>JAEUVW010000242.1 GCA_016786525.1 Chitinophagaceae bacterium | reverse complement strand
GATTTACAGCTGTATGGTCGGCACAGTGCCACTGATCGGTTACACTTCGTATCGTTCGGGCAACTATAGTGTAATGGGCGATGTAACGATCCTGAACAGGGATATTATGATCGATAAGGTGACGGTGGCCGCTTCCTCTTGCCCTATTATTACCTTTGGTGGCTTGTTTGGTGCACATAAGACAAAGGGTGTCTGTCCGCCTTACCTCTATGGTTTGTCGATGTGGACCGTGGAGCGCAAACTGATTATCCGTTCCGGCAGTACCGTGGTCAAAGAGATCATGATGAACAATGATGGCGGAGCGGTCTGCGACGGCAATGGATCCGCAGCACCTGATCCTGCACAAGTGGCCAAGACCATGCTGGCTTATCACGAAGTGACGGCCCTGGTGATCCGGTCTACCTTGGGCAGCGGCAGCTATACGGCACAGGTGATCAGTACTTTGCAGGATGGGACGGTCTTTCCTTCGAATGAGTTCCCGTTTGTGCTGTAATAGGTTTGGTGTTGTGCGAAAATTTGTTCAGCTTTTATCCCTGCAAAAAATTGCTCCTTAAGCAGCGGGAAACAGTTAAACTGTTGCACAAAATGGAGGAAGTTTTTGAGGAGCTCATTGAGCGTCTATTCAGAAATGTACTTCAGTCTGTTTTCCTGCCTACACCAGCAATATGTGGACTATAGAAAAATAGAGGGGACCGATTGGTCTCCTCCATCTGCAACGATTTAATGTCGACAAGTCTGTGTCACCAAGCTTTGTCTGCACAGCTTCAGAAATGTTTTGTTATCAGGTACAATATATCTAATCAAAAGAGCTTTCCCTAGGTGTAATAAACGATTGGACTGAACCATCAGGGAAAGTAAATACATGCGTATAGTTTCCTGAAACATATGGAATTCTGATTGTCTTTGTGCCAGTATAGTCTTTAGGAAGATTAAACACCTCAGTTCGTACCAAAGACATACTTGGATTATACAATGAGTAGGTGACATCTAATTGAGCATAAGCCTTCATGTCTATTTTGAAAGCGCTACTTGTAATCGGTACAGGATATATGGTTGCCTCAAACAAGTCTTTTTGCTTCAAACTATAATCTGTAGCGGTTTTTACATCGAGGTAGAAAGGTAAACCTGCATGTTTTTCGTGCACAAATTCAAAACTATAGAGACCTTCAGACAACATCATAGGCGGTGCAATAAAACGACCCGTCTCATCAAATAATTTGTCTCTTTCCAAAGAAATACTCTTTTCTTCCTCATCTATTCTTGAAATTTGGACTGCAACCAAGCCGGAGTACCATTGGAGGTCTTCATTGATATTCATAGGTTTGCCTTCTGCTAATTCAGAAATCTTTCCTATTGTACACCACAATTCAAATTCGCATCCGACACCTGAAGTCCAGATTTTATTTGCTTCTATATAGCTTGTTGCCCATCCGCCATTTGTCCATCCGGTAACAGAACCACCGCATGGAGAACAACTGAGCGCATTATCATCACCAAATTCAAATATGTCATGTATCCTAATGTAGTTTAGCATTTCGCTCATACTGGTGCCGGTAGCAGGTGTAGCGGAGCCAAGATTTACCATCTTGCCACCAGCTGTGTGCCAGTTACCCAGGGATTTTTGCACACCAAAAACACTTCCATAAAGCTTTGCGCATTCATGGTCCCTGAGATAATAGGGGTACATGCTATTCCGCGTGATAATTTTGTTGTTTTCATTTACGGTATAACAATCATTTGAAGCAAGTCCATAGTATTCCAGCATCGGTATTGAAGGGAATGTGCTATCGGTGCCGCAAATTGAATTAAGGAAAGCGCTTGTCCCCCATTGATAATATGGTATCTGTATACCGGATGTTGAGAAGTCCACGGCCTGACCAAATATCAGGAAATAGTTCTTAGGTGGGTTTCGGTCCCGCCAGAGTTTAACTACCCAAGCATAAGTTTTTCCGTCGCAGGTCCATTTACCTAATTCTTCCATATTTGAGGGAGGACAGCCTGCGCAAAGAAATTCCGGCCCCTGGCTTACGACAGGTTCGTCTTTCGAATTGTACCCGGTTATTGTGTAAGAATAAGTGTACGGTCCGGGTTGATAAAACTCGCTGGGAATTAATTGATAATTCTTGTTTTCTAGGGTATAGGTGACCTCAGGGGCAGGCGCAGATGCAGATGCGGTACCATCCGCAGGATCCTTATAAATGTCAATTTTCCAGGAGCTGATGCTGGCATCAGCATCTTTATCCAGCACAAGAAATCCCTGGGTGGACTCAGGTCTCATTTTGATCAGGTTACGTTTGGCGTTTAGCTCCTGGCTGCCCAATAAGGAAAGGCATAAGCACGCGATTACAGGAATATTGAGTTTCATAGTTCAAACTTTAAAAGTGAAATAATGGTCTGTTGCAACAGGACTTGTATAGCTACTGACCAAAACTATTGCTACACCATAATATTAAAAGGCAGCTTTATACCATATACAGGGATGAATGTATAAGCGTATAGGGTTTTTGTATAAGTGCAAAGCTCCATTTGCCCAATAGACTAGATAGTCAAAAGATTTTACCTTAATTATGTGTACTTTTCCAATAGAATTAAATCTATTTTTTTTGGATAAAATGCCAAACATCCTTTTTTGCCTGCATCGAGTCCTTACTTTATTCCTTTTCTTTTCGTATCCTTCAGTGCTGCATGGACAGGAGCGCATTGCGCATTATCACGAACAAAATGGCCTGTTGTCCGACTTTACCTATAGCGGGATGTTCGATCGCAACAATTATCTGTGGGTCTGCAGCAGCCGCGGCCTTTCACGGTTCAACGGTACAGATTTCAGCCATTTTACCGTCAGGGAAGGTTTGCCGGATAATGATATCGTGGAGGTGCAGGAAGATGAAAGTGGTGTAATCTGGGCTACTCCTTTCCTGCGGGAACCCGCCTTCCTGGAACCGGGAAAAACCCTGTTTGTCAATATCAATACTATTATCCACCCGGACACGGTCCGGGGTGACGGACCTTACCGGGTATTTCTCTTGAAAAACAATACAGTAGCCCTGATCTGCGGGACGGTAATCCGCCTGGTCCGCAACAAACGCTGGATCAAAAGTATGCGTATTCCGCATCGCTCTTTCTCGCCTGCGCATTCCCTACTGTTCGAAAATGACAAAGGAGACCTGATTTTGTTTGGTTCGGGGAAAATTCTGCTCTTGCATCCTTTGGGTAGTATTGATTCCTCTCCGCAGCCGTTTCCCTATTTTTGGAGAATATGGGAAGACCCTTTGCTATGGCTGCATTGCAGGGATAATGCAATCGTCTGCATCGATACCCGGAAAGGAACAATGGGTACCATGATCCACCATATTCAATTTTCAGATTCCATATACCGCTTCGGCACGTGGAATGATAGTCTTTTACTGAGTACAAAAAGCGGCAAGCTGATCATGGCCGACCGCAGGGGCCGTGGGTTTTCTTTTCCCAAAAGAACGATGCTGCTTTCTACTACGGCAGAAAGCAAAGACAATCGCGTAAAGGTAATGTTTACCAGGGACGAAGGTATCTATGTGCAGGTGAAAGCGGACGAGAGCCTGTACAAAGAACTACCCGCAGCTCCGGCCTCCCTGCTGCGCCGCGGTGAAAAGATTGAGGTGCTGGATGCCCAAAACCGCTGGCTTTCCCCGGTGCGGCTCAGGGGCGTGCAGCTACCTGGCTACAGCAACAGGATCGTTGCCGAATTTTCAGAAGTCAGGGATGACCTTACCTGGATCTACGGCAATCATGCAGAAGCAAGGCAGGGTAGTACCCTCATCCAGAGAGTAGATACCGTGCTCAACATCAAAGATGTCTCTGTCGCTAGTGATTCAATCCGTTACCTGGCTGCACAGGCTGGGGCTTTTATGCTGAATATCCGGCAGCGTACGCAGCGCCGGCTATACGACAAGCGGGCCAATAGTGTCAGCGAAGGGATGGATCATTCTGTATTTATCGGCACATACCGCGGCTTGCTGCAACGGCTTGCCGATGGATGTCTGGTCGATTGGCGGGATGCAGGTTTCCCGGATATACGCGTCACGGACCTTGCTTTTAAAAATGATGTGATCTGGGTCGCCACCGGAGGCAGGGGTTTATGGGCGATAAGGCACAACATTCTCTACAATATACTGGATGAAAGTAAAGGACTGGTGTCTGATGCTATTGAAGCCATAGCGGTTGATGGAGCTGATCATGTTGTGCTGGGCTATGCAAAAGGAGTACAGCGTTTGGCATACGACCTGCATGCCAGGGACATTAAGATAACAGAACTGCTGACCCTTCATACAGTAAAAGGCGAAGGAATCAAATACCTGCATTATGCGGGAGGAAAGGTATATGGCCTGGGGAGCCGGGGCCTGCTTACAATACCCGAGCAGTTGCAGGAGCCGGTAAAGGACTTTCTCATACAGATTGACCGGGTATTGATAGACGGGGTGCCTACGGAACTTAAAAGCAGCTACCGGCTGCGTCCCGGTACCCATGACCTTTCGGTGTCGTTTTCAGCTGTCAATTATGAACAGTTCCCGGTACGCTATCGTTACCGCAATAACGAGGAAGCCTGGACCTACACATCGGATCCGGAAATCAGTTATCATAGCCTGGGTGCCGGTGATTACCGCATCGAAATCCAGGTGCTCAATAATTACGCGGAACCCTCTTCGGTTCAGGTTCTGCAGCTATCGGTACAGCGCCCGCTTTTGCTGCGGTCAGGCTTTATCCTGAGCGCCACAGGGGTATTGCTTGTTTTGCTGGTCGCTTCGGTCCGTGTCTGGTATCAATACAAATACAATAAAGCCAAAAAAGCGCTGCAACAGGAAACCCGCTTGCGGGAGCTTGAGCTGGCGGCATTGAAAGCGCAGATCAATCCCCACTTTGTTTTCAACTGCTTAAACTCGATCAAAGCATTGGTCTATCAGCACCTGCTGGAAGAGGCTGACCTGTATATGGATCATTTTGCCCGGCTCTTCAGAAGTACCCTGGAGGCATCCATCACACCTTATCACAGCCTGGAAAAAGAAACAGACTTCATTTATGCCTATTTGTCGCTGGAGCAGATCAATGTCAACAATCGTTTCGGATTTGAAATCAGCCTGCAGGAACCCTTGCAGGCCGGCACTGTAATGATCCCGCCCATGTTGTTGCAGCCCTATGTGGAAAATGCAGTAAAACATGGTGTTGCCCGGCTAAAAGACCGGAAGGGGCATATCCTGATCCGGTTTGAACAGCATGGAGACCAGCTGATCTGCATCATTGCAGATAATGGTATCGGCCTGGGGCATGATCATGATAAAAAAAACGGAGCGGGCATGAAGATTAGCAGGAAAAGGGCTTTGTTGTATCATATTCAGACAGAGGTGACAGACAATATACCATACGGCACCCTTGTGCGTTTAATACTTACTCTAAAAAGCAGTAAACCAGATGATTAAGGCATTTATTCTTGATGACCAGGATACCAATATTATATTATTAAAATCCTGCCTGGCCAGGTTTTTCCCGGACATACAGGTATGCGGGTCCGGTATCGACCCCCTGGAAGCCATACAGCAGATCAGCAGCACCAAACCTGATTTGCTTTTCCTGGATATCTCGATGCCGGAACTGAATGGGTTTGAGTTTTTGCAAAAGATCGGGGGGCATTTAGCTCCGGAGGTCATTTTTGTGACCGCTTACGGAGAGTATGCCTTGCAGGCTTTTGAATTCCAGGCTTCAGGTTACCTGACCAAACCTGTAGATACAACAAAGCTGGTACTTACCGTAAACAAAATACTGGACCATATCCGTCAGCGAAAAGTACTCACGCTGATCGAGGAGGGGAAACAGGATCATGCTGACAGGGAAGGGAAGAAGCTGACGCTGCCTACACAAAACGGATTGCTCTTTGTAGCGGCAGATACAGTCTGTTACTGTTCAAGCAGCGGCAATTACACGGTTTTTCATATGATTGAAGAACCCCGGCAATTACTGGTAAGCAGGCAAATCGGTCAATTCGAACCGGTACTTTCTCCGCAAGGATTTATTCGTATCCATGACCGGTATATTGTGAACCTTAAGTATATAAAAGCTTACCTGCGGGGAAACGGAGGCATGCTTGTACTTGAAAATGGTACAGAACTGCCGGTATCGGCACGGCGTAAAAAACTTTTGATGCAATACCTGGTATAGCCTGTAATGAAAGAGGCAACCCCTAAGGAAATAGGGTAAAATATTGTTACCAGGCAGTTGAATCCGGAAAGATAAACCGACATTTGAAGGAGTTTTGAAATTAAAAAATTACAAACACGATGTCCATAACAACAGAGGCAGAACTCGCCGGCATGAAAAAAGCAAGTGAAGCCGTTGCCTATACACTGAAGGAGATGAGCCGCTACGCCCAGCCTGGTATGAGTACCAAACAACTGGATGACTACGGAGCACAAATATTGTCAGACCTGGGCGCCAAATCCGCCCCTTACCTGACCTATGGCTTTCCCGGTTATACCTGCATCAGTGTCAACAATGAGTTTTGCCACGGCATCCCTTCCCACAGCAGGATACTGCAGGAAGGCGACCTGGTGAATATTGATGTATCGGCTGAACTGGAGGGGTTCTGGTCAGACAATGGCAATTCATTTGTGCTGGGCGCGGACATTCACCGGCATCAGCAACTGGTCGATGCCTCGAAGCAGATCCTGCACAAGGCCATCAGCAATATTAAAGGCGGGGTACGGATTTCCGATATCGGGTACCTGATAGAGACGGAAGCGAAAAAGCGCGGTTATAAAGTGATCAAAAACCTGACCGGGCATGGGGTAGGCCGCAGCCTGCACGAAGCGCCTTCCGAAATCGCCAATTTCCGTGACCGCCTCAACAGGGAGCGATTCCGGAAAAATTCAGTTGTGGCGATCGAGACGTTTATCGCCACTGATTCTACCTATGCCGAAACACTGAAAGACGGCTGGACCATGGTCGGCAACAGGGGCGGTTTTATGGCCCAGCATGAGCATACCATTGTCGTTACGGATGGGCAAGCGATGGTGCTGACAGAGAGGAACGGCATCTGGAATTAATAGGCTGCTACGGTAACTCTATAACAAAAGCCGCTCATAGAGCGGCTTTTGCTTTTTTGGTGGCTTCGCCAGGAATCGAACCTGGATCTGGAGCTTCGGAAACTCTTATACTATCCATTGTACTACGAAGCCTCAGGAGGAGCGCAAAGGTATTATTTTTCTGCATCGGATAGCAGAAAAGTTGCAGTAATTTTACAGGTATAAATTTATCGTGTGAAAAAGCTGTTTCCCTTTATCCTGTTCCTGGCTACACTTTCCGTGATCTGCGGGGTGCTCTTATCGAAAATGTCTTTCCTGGCGCGAACCGGTATCAGTGTGTTCAAAAAGAAATATGCATTGTATGCTTTTATGAAAACCTGGTGGCAAGGGGCTTTTTTGTTTTTTGGTGTGTTGCTTTTGCTGCTCATCGTGCAACGGAAACTGCAACAACGCATGAGTGTACGGAATGGGGTGCTGCTGCAGATTGCCTGTATTTTCCTGGCCCTGCTGGGCTTGTTTTACACCTACAATGATTTTCGCAGCGATCTCACGCACCGCTGGGCGGGGGAGCGCCTGCACCTGGGATTTTACCTGTTCTGGCTGGGTTGGGTCTCTGTTTCGCTGTTCCTGCTGGTACAAAAGAAAACTGTGCCGCTTAAAGATTTAGGTAAAAAGGACGCATCAGTTCAGTAAACCGCTCCGTATAAACCCCCGGCTCCCGGTAGATCACCATCGTGTCTTCCTGTAAAGTGCTTTGCCGGCGGGAGCAGATCAGTACCGCCCTGTTCGCGGAGCTGTGTTCAAAGGGCATGACCCGCAGCATATGGTTGACGAACAAGCCCTTTCCCGATGCCGCTGTAGCCCACTTCCCCGTTTCCGACAGGGGCAGCAGCACTGAGGCATAGCCATTCTCTGATAGTTTAGCCGTTATGAGGCCAGCCAGTGTTTCCAAATTAAGGCTTCCGGTATGCCGCGCCAGGTTTCTTTGCTCGTCAGGGCCTTTCAGGCTGCCGGTAAAAAAGGGGGGGTTGCAGATGATCAGCTCATATTGCTTTTCCGTGTTCCAGCACAGTGCATCGCCATGGTGCAACTGCACCCGGTCACTAAATACAGAGTGGCGGATATTCTCCGCAGCCTGTGCTGCTGCTGCCGCATCAATTTCTACAGCATCAATCGTGCCACCCGGGCAGCGCTGGGCGATCATCAGCGACAGCAGGCCCGTTCCGGTGCCGATATCCCAAACATTTTTTACTTCCGGCGCCAAGGGGGTCCAGGCGCCCTGGATGCAGGCGTCTGTGCTTACTTTCATCGCACAGTGTTCCTGCCCGATACGGAATTGTTTGAACTGGAAATAGGCGTTACCCATGTTGCCAGTTTGCTCTTGCCGAGGGAGTAGTATGCAGGTCGGCCACTTGCCCGGCCAGGAATTTATAATGAGCCGTGATGGCGATCATAGCTGCATTGTCTGTACAATATTCAAAGGCCGGGATAAAGACCTTCCAGCCATTTGCTTCGCCTGCCCGGAGCATCGCTGCCCGCAAACCGCTGTTTGCCGATACACCACCGGCAATGCCGACATTGCTGACGTCCAGGTCCTTTGCTGCTTTTTGCAGTTTCTGCATCAGGATTTTGATGATCGTATACTGCACCGAGGCACAGATGTCGGCCAGGTTTTGGGCGATAAAGTCCGGGTTGTCTTTCTGCTGCTTTTGCAGGAAATATAAGATGGCGGTTTTCAGGCCGCTGAAACTGAACTGGTATCCTGGCATAGGTGCCGAGGGAAAAGTATACTTCAGGGGATCGCCCTGGGCAGCATACTGGTCGATCAGCGGGCCGCCGGGATAAGGCAGGCCCAGCATCTTGGCCGTCTTGTCAAAGGCTTCTCCTGCGGCATCATCAATGGTTTCGCCGATTACGGCCATATCCAGCTGGGCCTTGCAAAGTACCAGCTGGGTATGCCCGCCCGATACGGTCAGGCACAGGAAAGGAAATTCCGGTTTGGGGTCATCGATAAAGTGGGCCATTACATGGGCCTGCATATGGTGGACTGCCACCAGGGGCAGGTTCCGGGCTTGCGCAAAAGCCTTTGCAAAGCCTGCACCCACCAACAGCGAACCGATGAGCCCGGGCGACTGGGTAAAGGCTACGGCAGTCAATGCATCGGCCGGTACGGCGGCCTGGCGCAGTGCAAGATCCACCACGGGAATGATGTTGCTGATATGCGCACGTGAAGCCATCTCCGGCACTACGCCTCCATACTGTTCGTGCACCTGCTGCGTGGCGATAACATTGCTGAGTACCCGCCCGTCGGAGATGACTGCGGCACTGGTATCATCGCAGGAGCTTTCTATGGCCAGTATGTTGATCATGGTATCCTTATTCAAAAATATCGTTGTTTTTACTCAGGTAGGTAGCGCCGAGTTTCACACCCAGGCGGAAACCGGCATAGTTTTGTTTCAGGTTATCCCAACCGCGGATATAGTCGAAGCGCAGCACCCGGAAGACGCTGAACCCGAAATTGTCCAGCCCGATAAAGGCTTCTGTGTAATAGTTTTTGTTGGCGGTATAGAAAGTATTGGTGCCCAGCACAAAGTACCAGTGCGCCTGCCGGAATAAGGGCAATTTGTTCGTCAGCAACCCTTTCAGGTAGTATTCCAGGTGTAGTTCCCCGTATAGTTTCTCCGTGTTACTGTACAGGTAGTAAGGCGCCAGCTGGAAGGATTGCAGGTATGGGCCGGCCAGGGTGTACTGGTTGCCCAGCAGGTGCTTGCGGTCCGGGATCTGGACATTGTTGGTGTTTAGGAAGCCCCCGGCCAGGACGCTGAATTCAAAACTGCCCAGCCGGCGCAGGCTCACATGGTCGCCGACCTGGAATTCCCATTTATCATAGTCTGTAATGCTGTTCAGCAAATTCGGGATGCCTTTCTGGTACCGCAGTGAAAAGACCGGCAATTTGCCGTTGTGCATCACTTTTTTATCCGGGTATTCCGTATAGCGGACGCCCGGCTGGAAGGTTACGGCGGCCCTGGCAATAACAGCGCTGTGCTGCGTCATCGGTGTGGCACTGAACGCATCAGGCAGGTTTTCGGTATAAGGCCTGATATCCTCCTTGCGTACAAAAGAAAAATCGGTGCTGTTGCTCAGCGGCAGGCGCTGTTCATAGTGTATGCCCACATTCCAGGACAAGCCGTTACCATGCGCTTTCCTGAATTGCAGGCCCGCTATCCAGCGTTCATAGATCTTGAAATAATTGCGTTGCTGTACCAGCGAAGAATACGTGTTCAGCAGCTCGGGTACCGGTTGTGCATTGTTGAACTGGCTGATATACTTCCCGCCCGTTGCAGCAACAGACCAGCGGCGGGCTTCCAGCCTCGGATCGAACTGCGTGTAGCTCAGCAAAGCTTTGCCGTTAAAATGAGTGTTCGAAAAGCCGTAGCGCAGGCCGGCGTCAGCATCCAGCACTTTACCGCTGCCCAGTTTGCGCGAAAAAGCCAGTTCCGGGGCATAGTTCAGGCCTTCCACTGTATTAAAGTTCACATCAAACAGCACGGCACTGATTTTCAGGCTTGATTTGTATCCTTTACCATTAAAGTTCATACCGCCCCACAGCACATCACCGACGGAAACGCGGTTGTCCCGCTTACGCAGCGAATCCCTGCGCGACGGATCATTACTAACGGTGTACACGCTATCCCTGTAGCCGTAGTTCCGCAATTCGTCAGCTTCCAGTTTCATGGGGCGCAGAGCCTGCCAGTACGCGCTGTCCCTTTTGGTCGCTTCCCGCTGGTAGCTTACGGTCACCTTACGGTTAAAGATGCTGTCCGGTATGGCTTGGTTCACTTTCTGGTTATCGTAAACGGTCACATAGTTGCCGGAAAAGTCAAAGCCCAGCAGTTTGATCGTAGGGTAGAATACCTGGCTTTTGATGACCCACAAGTCCCTGGCGACCGGCACATATTGTTGTTCTATCTTTACCGTGTCCAGGATATCCAGGCCTTGCTTTTTGGAAGCCAGCAGACGCACGCTGTGTATGGTCCAGTCTTCATCGGCAATGTAGATATCGCCCAGCAGGCTGCGCTCGTAATTGCGTTTGGGGGTCACTTTGATCTTATAGATCCGCTGCCCGTTTTCTTCAAATTCACCAATCAGTTTGAAGGTATAAGCATTCAACGCTGAGTTGCTGATCGGGGAAACATAAGTAGCGTCCGCTCCTGCCAGTATGTTGACATTGTTTTCGTAAAAATTGATCACAGGCGGCACGCGGCCCATGCCTACTCCGTTCGGATTTCCGCTTTCTTTTACCGAGCGGATGATCAGTCGCTCCTTTTTACCGGAAGTATAGTAGTCGGCCACTTGCTCACAGAGGTACAATACACCTTTGCCTGAATCCAGGCCCATGCCTGAGCTCATTTCTTTTTTATCTTCCTCTTTTATCTTCATGCCCATCACCCTGTCCGGCAGGTTACTCCGGTTGCGGAACACCCCTTTCAGGTAGATACTGGTCTGGAACGACTGCATCTGCGTGTTGTGAAAACTTCTTTTTTTGATCGCATTCCGGATGATGCGGTAGGCCGGGTCTTCCCCCCCGGAGCGGATCACGACATCCTTCAGTTCATACCCCTGGGCTTTCAGTACAAAATCATGCTGCACGTTCACTGCACCCAGTACCAGTTCAAACAGCGTTTGTTTGTAGCCGATATACTGTGCCTGCAGGGTATAATTACCCGACGGTAAATTCAGGGCATAATACCCCTCTGCATTGGCACTGGTGCCCATAGTGGTGCCTTTGACGACCACGCTTGCAAAGGCCAGAGCAATGCCGTCTTCGTCTACAATACGCCCGCTAACTTTAGCTGCTTTGGCTGAATGGAAAAGTGATAATAAAACAAGCAACAGGCCAGTGCTGCGACGCATAAACATGCTGCTTTTAAAACAAACCATTGATGTGGGTGTTGATACGGTGCACGACATCGGCAAAATCGTCTTTATTTTCTTCAAAGTCCAGTTTGTCCAGGTCTATCACCAGCAAAGGACCGTCTTTATAATTGTCGATCCATTTGTTGTAAAACTCATTCAGGCGTTTCAGGTAATCGAGGCGGATATTTTCCTCGTATTCGCGGCCGCGTTTCTGGATCTGGTCCACCAGTTTGGGTACCGAAGCTTTCAGGTAGATCAGCAGGTCGGGCGGGTTGATCAGTTGCTTCAGGTTGCTGAAGAAAGACTGGTAGTTTTCAAAATCCCGGCCGGCCATCAGTCCCATTTCATACAGGTTAGGGGCAAAAATGGCTGCATCTTCATAGATGGTCCGGTCCTGGATCACTGTTTTTTCGCAGGCCGTAATGGCCAGTTGCTGGCGGATGCGGCTGTTCAGGAAGTACATCTGCAGGTTAAATGACCAGCGGGGCATGTCTTCGTAAAAGTCGGACAGGTAAGGGTTGTGCTCTACGTCTTCAAAATACGGTTCCCAATTATAGTGTTTTGCGAGCATTTCCGTAAGCGTGGTCTTACCCGCGCCGATATTGCCTGCAACAGCAATGTGTTTGGGGGTCGTTTTTTGAGGCATAAGTGATGAAGAAAATGAGCCTGCAAAATAGACAAATTCGGGCGCATCGGCACGGGCTTTTTCCTGTTTTTTTCATGAAAAAACAAAAGACCGGAAGGGGAAAGCCGGTCTTTTGCAGCCTCCGGCCAATATGCCTGACGGGGATAGACTGTTTGCGACAAGGGACAAAGGATTCTACAGCAGGAAACCAAGGACCTTTATGGTAGACCCATAAGGTTTTTAAAGCCTTATGGGCCTTATGATCATTTGCTTATTGTATAACAATATTTCTCTCCGTCAATGAGCATTTGGAGCAGGTACACCGCATCGGGCAGTTCATTGACCGAAACTCTTTTTGACAGGGGCGTACCACTTATAGTAGCTCCTGCCACTTGTCCCTGCATGTTCAGTACAGTGAGCTGCACATTTTTGCACGATTCCGGCAGCTGTACATACGTTGCTTCACCGGGAATGGTATACACGCGGATATCCGGCTTCTGTCCTGAGCGCTCGGGGATACCGACCGGTTTTTGGAATTTGACCAGCCAGAAATCCTGGCCCGCACCATAGTTCTTGCTCACATCGCCAGAGGCCCATCCGGCACCGCCACCCATTACTATCCCTCCATCCGGGGTCAGAGCGAAGCCGACACTCATGTCAGGATCAACACCGCCAAGGCAAGTGCGCGTGATGAAATTCCCGGTATTGTCCAGGTGCACGAACCAATAGTCGGGATTGCCATGAGGAGGAGGATTAACGTCTCCGTCCTCAGATCGGGCAGTGCCGGAAATAAAGTACCCTCCGCTGCCGTCGTTTTCGACTGTGTTGAACTCTTCTGTAAGAGTACCGCCATAAGTTCTTTGCCATTCCATTTTACCGGCAGCTGATAGTTTTATCACCCATGCTTCCTGGCTTCCATGGCTGGACGTGATATCTCCATCTGCAGAGTACGTCATACCAACAGCTATATACCCGCCATCTGGGGTTTCTATCATATCGAGCGCCCGGTCCGAGGCGCTTCCCCCAAACGAATTTTGCCAGACGATAGCACCGCTTCCGTCTATTTTCATGAGCCACCAGTCCGTGTCGCCGCGGTTTGCACCGACATCACCATCTTTGGATTTTGAAAAGCCTGAGATCAGGTATCCGCCATCCGCTGTCTTTCTAAGCCGGGCTGGCACATCTTCATTGCTGCCGCCTAAACTTTTCTGCCATAACAGATTTCCGCCAACATCAAGTTTCAACAACAAAATATCGCCGCCGCCATGGTTTCCGGAAATATCGCCATCATTGGATTTTCCTGTAGCCGCTACTAAATAGCCTCCGTCAGGAGCACCGGTAACACACCTTCCTTCTTCCGGCAATGAGCCGCCAAAGGACTTTACCCATTGAATGGCCCCGGCAGAAGATAGTTTGAATACATAAATATCTTCCAGGGAGTGAGGCGTAAGTCCACTCAGGTCTCCGTCGGTAGACTTGCCATAACCCACAACGATACAACCGCCGTCCGGGGTGGCCTGTACATCATGCATCAGGTCAGAGGCTGTACCTCCGAGGCAGCGCTGCCAGAGTAATATACCATCCTTATCTGTTTTCATGATCCATCCGTCATGGGCAGCCCCATGATGACCGGAAATATCATGTTTATCCGGCACCGGTGGTATACTACCGACCATAAAAAAACCATTGTCGGCAGACAAGGTTATCTTGCTACACAGGTCCATTTGATCGCTGCCGAAATTGCGGTTCCAGATTACGCTGGCGACCTGGGCCCTCATAGTAAGGGGACAGGATAAAAAGGTTGATACTGTTAGTATAAGGTAAAGTTTGCGCATAGGAATAGGTGTTTAGCTGTTATAATGACGCAATGTAGCAGCATTTTGTTAGTAAATGCAGGAATGTTTTATGTAACTGTCTTGTATATTACCCGTTTGCTGCTGCCGGCATCAATCGGATACTTCCTGATTAAAAAAGCCCTTCTATGCAGGGATAGAAGGGCAATTGCAGGTCAAAATCCAGGTCTGCTTAATCGATGAGGATATCCCCCGTCATCTCTTTCGGGATCGGGATGCCCATGTAGTGCAGGATGGTAGGGGCTATATCGCCCAGCTTGCCGTCCTTTAGGGGGCCGGTATAGTCCCTGCTGATCAGGAACAGGGGAACAGGATTCAGGGAGTGTTGTGTATTGGGCGAACCATCGTCGTTGATCATATGGTCTGAATTGCCATGATCGGCAGTCAGAAATACTGCATAACCATTCTCCAGTGCTACCGGTACGATTTCGGACACGCATTGATCAACTGTTTGCACGGCTTTGATCACCGCATCCCAAACGCCTGTATGGCCCACCATATCCGCATTGGCAAAGTTCATGCAGATAAAGTCGGCGCTTTGCTGCTGCAGCTCGGGAATAATAGCATCTTTCAGCTTGTAGGCGCTCATTTCCGGCTTCAGATCGTAGGTCGCTACTTCTTTTGGAGAGTCGCGCATAATGCGGGTTTCGCCATCAAACAATGTTTCGCGCCCGCCGGAGAAAAAGAAGGTCACATGCGGGTACTTTTCCGTCTCGGCAATACGGATCTGTTTTTTGCCATGAGTGGCCAGTACTTCACCCATGGTCTGCTCCAGGTTGTCGGTATGGAAGATCACATCTACCGCCTGGTAGGTCTTGTCATACTCGGTAAGGGTGATGTAATGGAGGTTCAGTTTTTGCATGCCGTGGTCCGGTACATGGTTCTGCGTGAGCACCTCGGTGATCTCGCGGCAGCGGTCAGTACGGAAGTTAAAGCAGATGACCACGTCGCCGTCTTTGATCGTTGCCACAGGCTGCTGCTGCTCGTCACAGAGAATAATAGGTTCTATAAATTCGTCGGTGACCTCATGCACATAAGATTGATGGATGGCCTCGGTGGCATTGGTTGTCCTGAAACCGGTACCGTGCACCAGGGCATCGTAGGCTACTTTTACCCGCTCCCAGCGTTTGTCGCGGTCCATAGCGTAATACCGGCCGGTGATGCTGGCCAGTTGGCCGCCGGTTTGCAGCAGGCAATTCTGTATTTCAGCAATAAAACCATAACCACTTTTAGGGTCGCAGTCGCGGCCATCGGTAAAGGCATGTACGGCAACGCGGGGTACGCCTGCATTTTGGGCGTATTGACACAAAGCCTCGAGATGGCGTATATGCGAATGCACCCCACCATCGCTCACCAGGCCAATAAAATGCAAAGTCTTGCCGCCCTGCTTTGCTTCGGCAAATGCTTTCTGCAGGGTAGGATTTTGCTCCAGGCTGCCATTGCGGATCGCCACATTAACACGCTGCAATTCCTGGTATACAATGCGGCCGGCTCCCAGGTTCAGGTGCCCGACCTCAGAATTACCCATCTGCCCATCGGGCAGTCCTACGGCTTCACCACAGGTGATGAGCTGGCTGTTGGGATAGCGGGTGTACAAGGAGTTGACAAACCCGGGATGTGCTTTGGTGATGGCATCTGCTTTAGGATCAATCCCTTTGCCCCAGCCATCCATAATGATGAGCATCGCTTTCTTCGACATAGGCTGCAAAGGTAACAGGGATTGGGCATTCAGAAAAGACGCAGCCGGAACAAAAGCAAGCCTGACTATATTAAGAAGCACCCCTATTTGCTGTAATTGATCCCTAATGTCCTGTAAAGGACGGGTTCAGTATTTGTTGAAATCTCAATATCAGGCAGATAAACCTTGGTTATGGTCCCTGTACTGTCCAGATCCAGGGATATTTTAGTGGTGTTATTATAGCCAGGTGTAAAGTATCGTTCTCCAACCGCCAGTGCTAATTGCGCTTCTCCTGCAAGTGGGGACGCAGCGGTAATCCTGTAGGTATACGTTCCGGTGGTGTTGGGTAAACCGGAGGGGAGGTAAAGGTAGAGATTCGCTTGCTGCGCTGCACGGATAAAAATGGCCTGATTGGCACTGTCGTTTACTGCTTCAAATATGCCATAGTAATTTCCGTCAAAACGCATATCCCTTAGCGCCGGCACCACTACTTTTATCGGATAGGCTTTTCTTTTCCCGTTTGGAGCTATAGCGATCAATTGTGCATAGTGGGTCCCGATCGAGGATTCCTGTCTTTCAATAGTCAGCAGACTGTTGAAGGTTGGCTTACCGGAAGTTTTGGATAATGTCGCTTTAAGATCATCGGGAAGTCCTTCTATTTGCAAGTCGATCATTTCCGACACCGCTCCCGGCAGCAAGTCTACAGAGAAAGATAGGGTATCGCTTGTCTGGCTTCCAAAGCTGATATCATGTATACCGTTAATGGTGAAATTGTCTTTAGGTTCCTCATCCTTTTTGCAGGAATAGAACAGGCTGATGCACAGGCAAAGTATTCGTAAATTTTTCATGGTCAGATTGAAGTTGAAATAGTATTATAATACGAATATAGTCTATAGTTGCGTTTGTTGTACCGTATCCGGAAAACTGCTTCTTTAGGAAAGACATGCTGACGATAAGGCAGCACGGGAGCAACCGATAAAAATCCTCATGCACCGGGCTAAATCATCCTGTCATATCAAAATGGGGCTTACCTTTGCGCACCTTTTCGTACAAAAACAAAACAAAGTGACTTATCTATGAATATCATCATACCGATGGCAGGCATGGGCAAAAGAATGCGCCCGCATACACTCACTACAGCAAAGCCCCTGATTCCTGTTGCCGGAAAGCCGATTGTACAAAGACTCGTAGAGGATATTGTGGCCACCAGCAATGAAAAAGTAGGGGAGATCGCCTTCATTATAGGGCCTTCATTTGGCAAAGAAGTAGAAGCACAATTGCTCCAAACAGCTGAAACGCTGGGCGCAAAAGGCAGGATCTGTTACCAGGAAACTCCGCTGGGGACTGCCCACGCCATCCTCTGTGCCGCAGACGCCCTGGAAGGCAATGTATTCATTGCGTTTGCCGATACCCTGTTCGATGCCACATTCAGTATCGATACCACTAAAGACGCGATTATCTGGACACAAAAGGTAGCTGATCCTTCGGCCTTCGGTGTGGTCAAACTCAAAGGAAACAATGAGATTGAAGCTTTTGTGGAAAAACCAACAACGTTTGTTTCCGACCTGGCGATCATAGGGGTATATTATTTCCGTGACGGGGCAGGCCTGAAAAGGGAATTACAACGCCTGATCGACGAGGATATCATGATCAAAGGAGAATACCAGATTACCGATGCTATGGATCATATGCTGCAAAACGGTATCAAATTCTATACCGACCAGGTATCAGAATGGCTGGATTGTGGCAATAAAGATGCGACCCTGTATACCAATGAGCGTATCCTGGAACTGAAAAAGAATAAGGAACAGCTGCGGGACGCCTCAGCTGTCATCGACAACAGTGTGATCATAGAGCCCTGCTATATAGGCAAAGGGGTAAAGATCAGTCACTCGGTCATCGGCCCCTATGTATCGCTGGAGGCCGGCGTAGAAGTGGTCAGTTCTGTGATCTCGAACAGTATCATACAATGCGATAGTGTTGTTAAAAATGCGTGTATCGAAAAGAGTATGTTGGGCAAAAATGTATCTTACGCCAACAAGCCGGACGAACTCAGTCTGGGCGACTTTTCGACACAGCTATGACCCTGTTTTTAAAAAGAGTATTGTGCTGCATCACAGCGACCCTATTGTATGGAGAGCTGCAGGCGCAGCTGGCAGAAGTAAAGCCTTTTGATACCGCTCAAAACCTGAGGGCCGCTACGGACAGGATTTTTGCGGATGCTGTAAAAGAAAACACCCTGGGCAATGTCAAAGAAGCCCAGGCCCTTTTCATGCGTTTCGCCGAAGCGCGGCCCGAAGTGGCAACAACCTATTACGAGCTGGCACGCATCCATGCCAAGGAAAATAATGCAGCACTGGCGGCGCAGAATATTCGCAAGGCCATGAAGCTGGATACCACAAACAAGTGGTATCGTGAGTTTTATGGCAACCTGCTGGCCAATGGCAATCAGTTTCTCGAAGCGGCTGATGTATTTGCAGCCCTGGCCGACCGCTACAAGCCTAACGATGACTACCTGCTCAAATCTTCCCTGCTGTATCAAAGAGCCGGTAATTTTGATAAGGCGATCGGGGAGCTGAAACGGCTAAAAGACCAGCGGGGGCCTGAAGAGGAGCTGCTGTTGCAGATGAACCAGATCTACCTGAAGCAGAATAAAATAGAAGATGCCGCAAAAAACCTGCGCCTGCTGATAGAAGACAATCCCAGGGAAGGGCGTTACTATGCCTTGCTGGCCGAGCTGTACTACAACAACCTGAAAGTAGACAAGGCGAAGGAAATACTGGATGAGGCCGAGAAGAAATTTCCCGACGATATCGCCATACAACTGGGTATGGCCAGTTATTACCGTAAAAAGAATGACACAGCCCGGTATTTTGAGTATGTCACGAGGACGATCGAGAACAAAACCATCGACGAACAAACACAGCTCACCTTACTCGTTTCCTACCTGCAGGATATGGGCAAAGACTCAGCATCACGGGGCAATGCCCTGGCACTGACCGAAAGGCTGGTGCAAGTCAAAAGCAACAATGCGGCTTTGCTCAGTATTTATGGCGACCTGCTGGCCATGAACGACCGTCAGAAAGAGGCCACCGAAGCGTATAAACGCTCGATCAGGATCGACTCTTCCAATCTGAGCGTCTGGCAGCAATTGCTGTTCAACCTTACCGACAGGTCTTCTGCCGATTCGCTTATTGTATACAGCCAGGGAGCCCTGCAACTTTATCCTTCATCCGCGATTCTTTATTATCTCAACGGTATTGGCTATGTGAATAAAAAAGAATATACCAAAGGAATCCAGGCCATCAGTACCGCCATTGATTTTCAGCCGGAAGACAACAAAGGTCTTTTGGCCGAAATGTACGGTTCCCTGGGGGATGCATACAACTCCAATAAAGAGTACGCCAAGGCCGACCAAAACTTTGAAGCAGCGTTGCGCCTGGCGCCAGACAATGCAACGATACTGAATAACTTTGCTTATTACCTTTCGGTACGTAAAGAAAAGCTGGACGACGCAGAAAAGTATTCGGCCAAGTCGCTGCAGATCCGGCCGGGAGAGGCAACCTTTTTAGATACCTACGGCTGGATATTTTACCAGCAGGGTAAATATGATAAGGCTAAAGAGCTGATCCAGCAGGCCATTGAAAAAAACGGCAATGATGCCGATGCCACCCTGCATGAACATCTTGGTGATGTGTATTTCAAATTGAACAATATCGATAAAGCTTTGGAGCATTGGAAAATCGCAAAGCTGAAAGATCCGTCTAATCCTCAATTGGATCTTAAAATCAAAAACAAGAAACTGTATGAATAGAATTGTGGCTGCTCTGCTGGGTGCAGGATTATTGTCTTCCTGCACTTTATCTTCCTGTACAATATTCAAGCGCAAACCCGGCAAAAAGCAAAAAGCAAAGACCGAAGCGCAGGCTAAACTGCTGGACTCTGCCGGCAAAGCCCTGAAAAATGACCTGGCTGTGGTCGATACAAACGAGGTGATGAAGCAGCAACTGACTGCACTCTCACCACTCTGGATGCGCACTACAGCGCTGAATACCTTCAGTACCAAAGCAAAAATGCATTATGAAGGGGGAGACAAAAGCTATGATTTCATTGCCAATATACGCCTGAAAAAGGACAGCATAGTGTGGGTATCGGTTACCGTAGCCGGTATCGTACAGGTAGCCCGGGCTATTATTACACCGGACAGTTTCAGGGCGATCCTGTATACAGAGAAACAAGCCTTTGAAGGGCCGATCTCGAAACTGAACGACATTATGCCGGCCGGCCTGGACTTCTATTCGCTGCAAAATGTCCTGCTGGGCAATACGGTACTGCACGATGCCGCCGCGGTGTATGTGGCTGAAAACGGCAGCAACTGGCTTGTACGCCTGCAAAAAGAAAACTATATCGAACAGGCTGAATTTGACCGCACAGACAGCACGCTGCGCAAATGCCAGGTAGTGGCACAAGGTGTCAGCAACCGTTCTATGAGCCACAGCCTGAGCAATTTCGGCCAGTTTGGCACCGTACGTATGGCTACCGACAGAGTATTGTATATACTCAGCGACAGCAGCTCCATGACCGTAGATATGAACTACTCCAACATTACGATCAATGAGGAGCAAACCTACCCATACTCCGTCCCTAAAAATTACACGATAAAACAATAATAGCAATTTGATTCATTTCATTTAATTTCGCCGCACATTTTCATCAACTAAAACGGATAACCATATTATGCAATCAATCTTTGACAGGGTACAGGAAATGGGACACGAACAGGTGGTATTTTGCCACGACCCCAATTCTGGTCTGAATGCCATCATCGCCATACACAACACGACACTGGGTCCTGCACTCGGAGGTACGCGCGTATGGAACTACGGAAGCCATGAAGATGCGCTCATAGACGCCCTGAGGTTGAGCCGCGGTATGACCTACAAGAACGCGATCAGCGGCCTGAATATCGGTGGTGGCAAGGCTGTCATCATTGCTGACCCATCTATGAAGTCAGAAGCACTGTGGCGCCGTTACGGCCGTTTTGTCAACAGCCTCAACGGCAAGTACATTACTGCAGAAGATGTGAACACCAACACATCCGATATGGAGTTTGTATCGCTGGAAACAAAGTTTGTAACCGGTGTGCCCGAGTACGCAGGCGGCAGCGGTGATCCTTCCCCCTTTACGGCCCGTGGCGTGTATATGGGTATGAAAGCTTCCGCAAAAAAAGCCTATGGCAACGACAGCCTGGCCGGCAAGAAAGTGCTGGTACAGGGCGCAGGCCATGTAGGACAATACCTGATCGGACACCTGGTAGAAGAAGGTGCAAAAGTGATGGTGTCTGATATCGATCAGGCCAAACTGAAATCCGCTTCGGAAAAATACAGGTCTATTGAAGTAGTGGATAATGCGACTATCTTCGACCTGGATATGGACATCTATGCACCCTGCGCTCTGGGAGCAACCGTCAACGATGAAACGATCAGCAAACTGAAATGCTCCATTATCGCAGGTGCAGCCAACAACCAGCTGGCCGACGAAAATATACATGGCCCCCAACTCGTTAAAAAAGGCATCCTGTACGGACCTGATTTCCTCATCAACGCAGGTGGTGTGATCAATGTCAGTGCGGAACTGGACGGCTATAACATCGGCAAGGTAAACAGTGCCGTAGAGCGCATTTACCAGCGTACGCTTGATATCTATGAGCTGGCAGAAAAAGAAAACACGCACCCGCAGGCTGCCGCGATGATCATGGCCCAAAAGCGGATCGACGACATCGCAAAGATGAAGTCACGCATGTAAACCTCATACCCCTACATAATCAAAAAACTGTTCTTCCCGAACAGTTTTTTTGTAGGGCAACGCGGTATTATACTAAAATTAATTATGCCAAATAGTTGGCCTCTTGATTGTATTGCTGAATTTATTGTCGTAAGTTGTTTGATTAAAGCAAATTATCGCTTTTTGCGGTAAAAAACAACATGCTGTAGGCAAGGTTTAGAAAATGAAATCCGACAATTTTATTTGAACTGATCTATGGATATAAATGAGCAAACGGGTAATCCTATAGTAAGACTTAGGGCCTTCAGGGCCATTGACGATCCTGCATCCTGTGCACTCTTCCTGGAAGGGCATGAACATGTCCTGACCAGTATCGGGGTCACCAAAGTAACTTCTTCAAAAGACGAATGGACACGCAATCCTGCTGCTTTTGTACTGATCGTTGAATCCCTGGATAAAACGAAAGTGTATGGAGGTGCCCGCGTGCATGTAGCAGGGGGCACTGAGGCTTTACCCATAGAGCAGGCTACCGGGTCAATGGACAAAACGGTATTTGACCTGGTATGGCAATATGCACAACAGGGCACCGGTGAAATTTGCGGTTTATGGAATTCCAGGGAAATATCAGGCTATGGTATCGGAAGTATTTTCCTGACCAGGGCTGCAGTAGCGATCTCTTCCCAGATCGGGCTCACCTCGCTTTTTGCACTTTGTGCTCCCTATACGGTAAAGCTGGCAGAGTGCGTGGGCTACCGGATTGACCCGCGTATAGGCAACAACGGTACGTTTTATTATCCGAAGATCGACCTGCTGGCGACAACCATGGTACTGGAAGATATAGCCGGCCTCAGCGGTGCCGCAGAAGAAGACAGGAACGCCATCATGCTGCTGCGGGAAAATCTGACACAGAACAGGGAAGAAATACTGAGAAAAAAGAAGATCGATATTCATTACGAGTTGAAAATTGACCACCTGGATCAATGGGACTTGCAACAAGTCATTGAAAATGTCCGGAAAAACCAGCCGCAGACAGATACTACCGGTAAGACCTTAAACATTATGTAACAAAATGGCTCAGAAACACTACAATGCCGCCTATCTTGAAGATACCGCAACTTTCCTTCAGGGCCTGAAAACCTATTCCTATAAGCCGTTTCTGGAAACAGGCAGCGGAACAATTATAGACCTGGGTTGTGGTACAGGGATCGATGTCCTTAACTTGTCCCGCACATTGGGCAACCAGGTTAAAGTAGTGGGGATCGATCACGACCCGGCCTTACTGGAAAAGGGAAAGCAGGCGGCGGAACTGGGGCAGAATGTTGACTTTATTTGTTCAGAAGCAACAGGTATTCCCTTTGATACAGAAAGCATTGAGGGCCTGAGGGCCGAACGCCTGGTGCAGCATCTGACACAACCGGATGAAACAATCAGCGAAGCCCGCAGGGTATTGAAGCCAGGCAAACCTTTAGTGCTGGTGGAAACAGACTGGGCCAGCCTGGTATTTTACCATGGCGAGATAACCGTACAACAAAAGCTGATCCACTATCTTACCGAGACCAAGATCAATAACGGCTATGCTGCCCGGAGACTGACCCAATATCTGGAACATGCCGGCCTGCAGGAGATCAAAACAGAGATCTTTCCTTTTACTTTAAAAAGCCTTAAAGAAGCGAACGATTACCTTTGGATAGAGTTGATCCTCGGGGAAATGAAAGAAAAGAATTACTTGTCGGAGCAGGAGCATAAAGCCTTTGTGACAGGTTTAAAAAACGCAGATCAAAACAAATATTTTGCCTGTTCAATTAATATTGTTGTCGTTTCCTCAATCAAATAAAAACAGTGAACAGATTAGCTTCCTTTTTACTTTTAATTGCCACATTTTTTACGTCCCTTTCCTTTGGTCAGACGGTTCTTACAGACCAGACCGGGGATATTGTCATAGGGAAGCACCTCAGTGTTTTACAGGTCGAGAAGGAATTGGATTTTGCAACAGTAGTACAATCTCCGGATTTTAAGCAGAACGATAAGGATATCCCTAATCTTGGCCTTACACCTTACTCTGTCTGGATCAAATTTTCAGTAACCAATCAAAGCAGCCAGGAGCATTTCCTGTTTAATGTAGCGTATCCCATCCTGGATGAAGTGGAGCTCTTTGTGCCTGCTGATAGTGGTTTTAAAAGAATATTCATGGGTGAAGTGTTTCCTTTCGCTCAAAGGAAATACAAAGCTCCGCCTTATATTTTCGACCTGGATGTACCTAAGGGCAGCACCCTGACTTATTACCTGAGGATCAAAAGTGCCGAGCAGATTATCGTACCACTTTCTATCAATGAACCGGTAAGCTTATGGCAGAACCAGTCCAGGGAAAACCTGATTTCAGGAATTTACCTGGGCGTGATACTGATCATGTTCTTTTACAATCTCTTCCTGTTCTTTTCCGTCAGGGACAGGAGTTACCTTTACTATGTGGTCTATGTCCTTTTTGCAGGCCTTACCCAGCTTGGTATCAAAGGATATACCTATCAATACCTGTTTCCTGCCACGCCCGGGTTCCAGTTGCTGAGCGTGATCATTTTTGCCTGTATCAGTTGCCTGGCAGCCATTTTATTCACCCGCAGGTTCCTGCTCACACAAAAGAACGCACCTAAATCAGACAAAGGCTTGCTGGTATTGGTCCTGTTTTTCCTGGCAGCTATTGCCTGCACGCTGGCAGGGAAGATCCAGACGGG
>JAEUVW010000237.1 GCA_016786525.1 Chitinophagaceae bacterium | reverse complement strand
CTTCGATGTTTTGTACCGAACCATTGGCTGCAATGATCTTGTTTTTCATAGCGTTGGTCCAGAGGCCCAGTTGTACCAGGTCTTTCAGCAGGTGCTTGTTGACGATGATGAACTCTCCGCTCAGTACGCGGCGGGTGTAGATATTGGACGTATAGGGTTCAAAGCACTCGTTGTTGCCGAAGATCTGCGAGGTAGAGGCCGTAGGCATGGGGGCTACCAGCAGGGAGTTGCGCACACCGTATTTTTTTACTTCTTCTTTCAGTGCAGCCCAGTCCCAGCGGTCGCTCGGCGTTACACCCCACATATCGTACTGGAAGATACCTTTTGATACCGGTGAGCCTTCGTAAGTTTCATATGTGCCTTGTTCCCTGGCCAGGTCTTTACTCGCGCTCATCGCGGCGAAGTAGATTGTTTCAAAGATGTTTTTGTTCAGCACTTTGGCTAGTTCGCTTTCAAAAGGCAGGCGCAGCATAATGAACACATCGGCCAGGCCCTGAACACCCAGCCCTACGGGGCGGTGGCGCATATTGGAGTTGCGGGCTTCTTCTACCGGGTAGTAGTTGTTGTCGATCACCGCATTCAGGTTTTTAGTGACCTGGTAGGTGATCTCGTATAATTTCTGATGGTCGAAGGTTCCGTTGATCACGAAACGGGGCAGGGCCAGGGAAGCCAGGTTGCATACCGCTACTTCATCAGCAGACGTGTACTCCAGGATCTCTGTGCACAGGTTACTGCTTTTGATGGTCCCCAGGTTTTGCTGGTTGCTCTTGCCGTTGGCCGCGTCTTTGTACAGCATATAAGGCGTACCGGTTTCGATCTGCGATTCCATGATCTTGAACCAGAGTTCCTGGGCTTTCACCGTTTTGCGCGCTCTTCCTTCTGTTTCGTATTGGGTGTACAGGGCTTCAAAGGCTTCGCCATGGCAGTCGCTGAGGCCGGGGGCTTCGTTGGGGCAGAACAGGCTCCATTCGCCGTCTGACTCTACGCGTTTCATGAACAGGTCGGAGATCCAGAGCGCATAGAACAGATCCCTTGCCCGCATTTCCTCTTTACCGTGGTTTTTGCGCAGGTCCAGGAATTCGAAGATGTCGGCATGCCAGGGCTCCAGGTAGATGGCAAAGGCGCCTTTGCGCTTTCCGCCGCCCTGGTCTACATAGCGGGCCGTGTCGTTGAATACGCGCAGCATGGGTATGATACCGTTGCTGGTGCCGTTGGTGCCGCCGATATAGCTGCCTGTAGCACGGATGTTGTGGATAGAAAGACCGATGCCGCCGGCGCTTTGAGAGATCTTGGCCGTTTGTTTCAGCGTGTCGTAGATACCGTCTATGCTGTCGTCTTTCATCGTCAGCAGGAAGCAGGAGCTCATCTGCGGCTTGGGCGTACCGGCATTGAACAGCGTAGGTGTAGCGTGTGTAAACCAGCGCTCGCTCATCATGTGGTAGGTTTTGATCACGCTCTCGATATCGTTTTTGTGGATACCTACGGCTACGCGCATGTACAGGTGCTGCGGGCGCTCTACGATCTTGCCGTTGATGCGCAGCAGGTACGATTTTTCCAGGGTTTTGAAGCCAAAGTAATCAAAGGCGAAATCCCTGTCGTAAATGATCGTGCTGTCCAGGATCTCGGCATGCTCTTCAATGATGGCCATTACATCATCGGCGATCAGCGGCAGGTGTTTGCCAGTTGCGTCATCTATATAGTTATAGAGGTTGCGCATGGTGTCGCTGAACGACTTCAGCGTGTTCTTGTGCAGGTTGCTCACTGCGATCCGCGACGCCAGGATGGCATAGTCCGGGTGTGTGATGGTCAGCGAAGCCGCGGTTTCTGCAGCCAGGCTGTCCAGCTCCGTGGTGGCAACGCCTTCATAGATGCCTTCAATGGTTTTTTTGGCCACGTCGATCACGTTGACCATTGGGCTCAGGCTGTAGGACAGCTTCTCAATGCGCGCCGTGACCTTGTCAAACTTTACGGATTCCTGCTTTCCGCTTCTTTTTATTACGAACATAAATGGTCTATATTTTTAATTATGAGTAGTCTTGTTTTTTAACACAAAGGGCTCTAAGTCTTTCACTAAGTAACACTAAGGCTTTTGTGTGTAGAGGCTTTGCACCTTTGTGCTTTTCTTTTTCTTGGTGTTCTTTGTGGTGAATTTGTAAGCCTGAAATCCTAAAAGTCTTCTTCGAGCGAAAATGTATTCTTATCTTCTTTTCCGCCCATTACGCCTGCTTTCTGGTAATCGCCCACACGCTTTTCAAAGAAATTCGTTTTGCCTTGCAGGGAGATCATCTCCATAAAGTCAAAGGGGTTGGCGGTGTTGTAAAACTTCGGATTGCCGAGTTCTGTCAGCCAGCGGTCAGCCACGAATTCGATGTATTGTTGCATCAGCTTCGCATTCATACCGATCAGGTCCACGGGCAAAGCTTCTGTAATGAACTCTTTCTCAATGCTGACTGCGTCTGTGATGATCTGCTGCACCTGCTCTTTGCTCATTTTGTTTTCGAGCATGCTGTACAGCAGGCAGGCAAATTCGCAATGCATGCCTTCATCGCGGCTGATCAGCTCATTGCTGAAGGTCAGGCCCGGCAGCAAGCCTCTTTTTTTCAGCCAGAATATGGAGCAGAAGCTGCCGCTGAAGAAGATGCCTTCTACTGCTGCAAAGGCCACCAGCCTTTCGGCAAAGCTGCCGTTATCGATCCAGCGCAGCGCCCATTCCGCTTTTTTCTTTACTGCGGGTACGGTATCGATGGCATGGAACAATTTGTATTTCTCTTCTGCATTCTTGATATAGGTATCAATGAGCAAAGCATAGGTTTCGCTGTGTATGTTCTCCATCATGATCTGGAAGCCATAGAAGCAGCGCGCTTCCGGCAATTGTACCTCGCTCATGAAGTTGACAGCCAGGTTTTCATTCACAATACCGTCGCTGGCCGCAAAAAAGGCCAGGATATGGCTGATGAAGTGACGTTCGCCGGCATTCAGCTTTTCCCAATCCTTCATATCGTCGCTCAGGTCAATCTCTTCGGCCGTCCAGAAGCTGGCCTCGTGGCGTTTGTAGGCCTCCCAGATCTTCGGGTAATTGATCGGCAGGATGACAAAGCGGTCCTTATTTTCTCTCAGTAATAATTCGTTGCTTCCGTTACTCATTGTTCGCGTTTTATTTGGTCTTTAATAAAGTCGCAAAAACGGACACGGACGGCGACACGGATGCCAGTACTATCTGGCAACATAGGTGTGATGCAGTGCGTGTGCCTTTTATGCGAAGGCCCCTGGCACAAAAAATTGTTTGGTTAAGGTAATCTGGCTTATCTAATGATGTATATACTCGACTTACAGTTGCGCAACAGCCTATGATTCACACATAGTTCCCCTCCAAAAGTCCCTGTTGGAACAACTAAACAAATTTTCTGCAAAGAACTTGTGCAATGTTACAACCGGCATTTTTTTTGGGCTTCAAAAGTTAATAACAGGGTGTGAGCAACTCCAGAAACCAGCTACCACAAACAGTATAATATAATAATTCAATATAAAATCGCCTTTGCTCCCAATCCCGTTTCCTCAGTGTAATTTCGCAGCTCAATCGCCTTATTCATGCCGGATCAACTCTATCAGCATTTCCGAAAATTCATCGACATCAGCGAGGAGGATTTCAGGCTCATGCTACCCTTTTTCAGGACGCTGGAGCTGCGCAAGAAAGAAAACCTGCTGCAGGAAGGGCAGCTGTGCCGGACGAATTATTTCGTACTGAAGGGCTGCCTGCGCATGTTCTTTATTACAGACAAGGGCCAGGAGCAAACCACGCAGTTTGCCATCGAAAACTGGTGGCTCAGCGATTACCAGGCTTTCCAGCAGCAAAAGGAAGCCACTTTTTCCATACAGGCTGTAGAGCCTTCAAGGGTATTGGCCATAGACTTCAGGGCGCAGGAGGAATTGCTGAAGGCATTCCCCGCAATGGAGCACTATTTCAGGATGGTCTACCAGACCGCTTTTGCCGCTTCCCAGATGCGGATCAAATACCTGTACGGGCTTTCCCGTGAAGAAATGTACTTTCATTTTATTGAACAGTATCCCGGCTTCGTGCAGCGCATCCCTCAATACCTGCTGGCCTCCTTTCTGGGGTTTACACCGGAATACCTGAGTGAATTACGATCCAGGAAGCGTTCTTAAACCAGTTTAAGATTTGCGGACAAAAGCCTGCTTAGTTTTGCAAAAACAATAAAAAATGAAAGAAAGATTCAATATGCAGGAGGTACAGCCGCAAGCCTTCAAAGCCATGTTTGCGCTGGAAGCCTACCTGGCAGGCACAACCCTCAACACGATCCACAAAGAGCTGATCAAGATCAGGGCTTCCCAGATCAACGGCTGTGCGTATTGTCTGAACATGCACACGCGCGATGCGCTCAAGCATGGAGAAACGGCCCAGCGCATTTTTGTACTGGATGCCTGGCGCGAGGCCGGCCTGTTCACGGAAGAAGAAAAGGCCGTCCTGGCTGTTACGGAAGAGGTGACGCTGATCCAAAAAGGGCTTTCGGACGATACCTATCATAAAGCGGAGCAAATGCTGGGTAAAGAATACCTGGCGCAGGTGATTATGGCCGTAGTGACCATCAATGCCTGGAACCGCATAGCGATCAGCACGCATAAGGCGCTGGATTAGTAAATGCAACAGCAAACACATTGATAACCCGGATCACATTCAGTGGTTTGGGTTTATTATTGTTTATATGTATCATTGTGAGCTTTCCAAAAACAGCATCACATGAAAAATTATTTAACGCTCTTCTCTTTAATTTCCTGCCTGAACGCTACTGCCCAGGAAAAAAATTTCATACTCCTGCAGAAATGATGAAAATAGCAGCAGACAGTAAGCTAACCTATAACG
>JAEUVW010000233.1 GCA_016786525.1 Chitinophagaceae bacterium | reverse complement strand
GATGTGATCTTCCAGTCCATAGCGGAAGTACTGGGCCCTAAAGTAGTCGGCATCCTGCTTTCAGGCGCCAATGCTGATGGTACGGAGGGATTGAAGTCCATACAGCAGGCAGGGGGTATCACGATTGCACAGCAACCTTCTTCTGCCGAAGTCTATTATATGCCGGACCACGCTATTGCCGGCCACGTTGTTCAGCATATCCTTACCCCCGGCGAAATAGCAGATTTCCTGAACCGGCTCTGAAAAGTGACCAATAAGGCTTCAAACAAAGACCTATAAGGTTTTTAAAACCTTATAGGTCTAAAGGCAAAAAAAATACCAACCTGTGGTGTAGCGCAATATTAGGATTGCTCTTCCAGGCTGGTACTTTTTCAAATCGTTGAAAAAATTGAGTTTGCGAAAGTCCTGTGACGAAAACTGGCCAACGGTGTTTTAACTACGCCGTTCCATCTGTAATGGAGTAATCGGCCTTATGTCCTTCAGAGAACCGGGCAAACTCAATTCAATCAGGTTATGCTTTGGTCCTTTACTCTTTTCAATACAAAGATGCCCCTGTTTTGCATCCTCACTGTTACACAATTTCCCCTGCGGTTTTATATAATTTTCATCCCTGAAATATGGGATACTAAAAAAGGTATCAAGCGAACGGTCTATAGACAATTGCCTATATATCTCGCATGATACCTTTTTGAATGGGACAGTAAAACAATATTATTCTTTATTCGGTACACTGATTGGCTGTGTGGTGTTCGTTCCGTCCAGTAAAAATCGCATAGCTGGTAGTTGTCTTGCCAATTCAAAAAAACCAATAAAAAAACAGTATTGCCAGACTGTTCATTCGGAGTTCTTACTAAGTCATCTATTTTTCATTACAAAGATGCAGCTAAAGGGGCTGCCGCGTATTACACTTAAATGCTAAAACCTTACACGATTTCGCGGTATAAGGCATTGGGGTACAAAGAAAAACTCCGGCCATTTGCAGGGCCGGAGTTTGTATGATGCATTCGATAAGTGAATTAAACTTTGAAGTGAGAGAAAGCTTTGTTTGCTTCCGCCATACGGTGTGTATCTTCTTTTTTCTTTACCGCACCACCTTCGCCTTTAGACGCAGCTACGATCTCGTTAGCCAGCTTATCAGCGATTGTTTTACCGTTACGCTCACGGGAGAAACGGATCAGCCATTTCATGCTCAGGGAGATTTTACGGTCAGGGCGTACTTCAGAAGGGATCTGGAAAGTCGCACCACCGATACGGCGGCTGCGTACTTCTACAGCAGGAGTAACATTGACAAGGGCGCGTTTCCAAACTTCATAACCGTCTTCGCCTGTTGTTTGTGCTACTTTATCAAGGGCGTTGTAAAATGCGCCCAAAACCACAGTTTTATTACCACCCCACATGAGGCAGTTTACGAAACGGGTTACATTTTTATCGTTGAATTTTGGATCCGGAGCTAAAGGGATCTTTTTGGCTTGTGCCTTCCTCATGTTCTATTACTGAAATTAAATAGGATTAATGAATTATTTTTTCTTAGCTTTTTCTTTCTTGGTACCGTATTTGGAACGGCTTTGTTTACGGTCTTTTACACCGGCAGTATCCAAAGCGCCACGAACAATATGGTAACGTACACCCGGAAGGTCTTTAACACGACCGCCACGGATCAGAACGATGCTATGCTCCTGTAAGTTATGGCCTTCACCGGGAATATAGGCAATCACCTCAATTTTATTGGTCAAACGCACTTTCGCAACTTTACGAAGAGCTGAGTTTGGTTTCTTTGGAGTAGTTGTATATACACGGGTACAAACACCACGGCGCTGCGGACAAGCATCCAATGCGCGAGATTTAGATTTCGTGCGTATTTGCTCGCGACCTTTTCTTACTAATTGCTGTATAGTTGGCATTATTTCTTTTTGATGTAAATTTCAAATGGATTGCAAAGGTAATCCCTTTATTTCAATCTGAACAAAATAATTTTAATTTTTTTCTTAAAAATTCCGATTTTCTTTGCTTTTAAGGGCTTTTTTACTCCTTAAAACCGCGGATTCAGTATCTGCTGGGTGAAAATCTGCCCATGCGTGGGGTCGCAGAGAAAGGTAAAAGCAAACCCGTACAGCGCCCCCCAAAGGTGGGCATCATGGTTTACATTATCGCTTTGCCTGCGGGACATATATACCGAATACCAGACATACAGCACGGCAAATAATATGGCCCACATCGGTATGATGAACAGGATGCTGAACTTTTCCCAGGGCGCCAGGTACACCAGCGAAAACATCACCGCGGAAGTGCCCCCCGAAGCGCCCAAAGAGGCAAAGTAAGGGTTGTTCCGGTGCTTGATGTACGAAGGCAGCGCTGCCACGAATATCGCAGACAGGTACAATACAGGATACAGGTAGTGAATACCGAAGCCTTTAAAAAAGAGCTCCACGTAACTGCCTATAGAAAACAGCGCAATCATATTGAAGATCAGGTGCTGCTCGTCTGCATGGATAAAACCATGCGAGATAAAACGGTGGTATTCAGAAGCCTGGTCCATCGCTTTGGGATACAGCAGCAGTTTGTTATAGATACTCCTGTCGCGGAAGGCCCAGATAGACACCACTACCGTCAGCAGGACAAAGACAAAGGTAAAAGATTGTATTTCCATCATTTTTATTTTAAACAAAAAATTAAAGACTGCACAGGAAAGCCATGGTGTCTACCCCATCTGCATAATCTTCCAGGGCGGGGACCTGCGCCCTGCCAAAGGGGGTATATGCCTTACCGACAATACATTGAAGGTCATTATTTTGCTTCAATTCTTCAAACAGCACATCCCTGTCTGTGTAATAACGGTAATGCAATACGGATACGGCAGAAAAAGGCGTATCGTTTTGTACCAGCAGCACTGCGTCATTGCTCCGGTACGGCACTTTATTCAGCAGGTAGATCGCCAGGTAATAATCATAGTTGTTCCGGTATTTGTGATGGTTGATCAGGTCCTTATAGCGCCAGAAAGCCTCGAAAAGCGGTGCAAAATCATAGCCCTCAGGCACACAGACCTGCGTCACATTGCGGCAACCCAGGCCAAAGTACAGGAACACATCATCCGCCAGCGCCTGCAGTTCCGCCGGTGTTTCCGTGCCATCCAAGATCGCCACAGAAGTACGGTTGCGCCGGATAATATGCGGGTAGCGGGCAAAGTACTGTTCGAAATAGCGGGCGGAATTGTTGCTGCCGGTGGCGATGTAGGCGTCGCAATTTTTCAGCTGTTCCGCAGCCTGTACCTGTTCTGCGATACCCGGGTCCTGTTTCGCCAGCACCTCCAGCAGGTGCGGCAGCAATACCTGGTCTTTTGAAGCGTATTTCAGCAGGGCCTTGTGCCCGGAGAGGTAAGCGCACAAAAAATCGTGAAAGCCCACCAGCGGTATATTGCCCGCCATTGTGATGCCTGCTGTTTTCTGTTGCGTGGATAAAGTATAAGCATTCATCCAGGCCTGCAGTTTGTCTTCCTGCAGGAAAGCCCCCGCGATGTTGCCCGCTGCAAGGTCTATATGTTCCGGGGTAAACCATTGGTTGCCCTGCACTGCCCTTTCCTTTGCGGCTATCCAGGCCGCACTATCCCCTTCCATATACCGGCCCAGCGCTGCAAGGTTCTTTATTTTGTCGTTCAGCAGTGTCATTAGTTCTTTTTTCTAGCTGCGAAATTGTAACTTTGCGCCAACAAAATCAAACTATAGTTTTAGCATGGCTATAAAAATAACAGATGAATGTATCAATTGCGGCGCCTGCGAACCCGAATGCCCCAATAATGCCATATATGAAGGCGGTGTAGAATGGACGATGGCCGACGGTACCGGCGTGAAAGGATCTTATGTACTGAGCGACGGCAGCATTACCGAAGCCAATACCAAGCACGAACCCGTCGCCAACGATGTTTACTATATCACGCACGATAAATGTACGGAATGCCAGGGTTTTCATGAAGAGCCTCAATGCGCTGCCGTTTGCCCCGTAGACTGCTGTGTACCGGACGAAATGTACCGCGAAACGGTGGAAGAACTGCTGGCCAAAAAAGACAGGCTGCACATTTAGTGCACAAACAAAGGTTTATCTAAAATGCGCTCCCTTCCCGGAGCGCATTTTTTATTATTTTGCAGGGATGCAGGATCAAAAACTTGACTGGGCAGACAACCTACGGGTGGTGGCAACAATAGCTGTCATCAGCCTGCACACCGCCTCCCATATCTTTTTCCAGTACAATGAAATGCCCCTGCAGCCCTGGCTTTTTGCCAATGCATACAATGGGCTTTCGCGTTTTTGCGTTCCTGTCTTCGTGATGCTTTCAGGAGCGCTGCTCTTGCCCAAAGAGCATGACATCGCCGGCTTTCTGAAAAAAAGAGGTTCCCGGCTGATGCTTCCCCTGCTGTTCTGGAGCCTGGTATATATCGCCTATACGATAGCAGAACGATACAGCGAAGGGCAACACATGGGCTTGACCGAAACGGTAAAATTCATTTGCTACCAGCTGCGCGACGGCAGTGCCTACCATCTCTGGTATGTGTATATGCTGATGGGCATTTATCTTTTTGTACCGATCATCAGCAAGGCCATCCGGCATTGTACCGAGCGGCAGATCCTTTATTTCCTGGGTATATGGCTGCTGGTCCTGATCAGTAAGCTACCCTATCTAAAAATGCTGCAGTCCGCCATAGACTTTACCTACTTTACCGGCTACCTCGGTTATTTTGTACTCGGCTACTATTTATCGCTCAAAACGTTTAAAAGCAGGTATATTCTGGTGTATGCAGCAACGCTGTTCCTTGCCGCCAACCTGGCCACCTTTTTCGGCACCTGGTACCTTACCCGTACCAGCGGCGCCGCGGTGCAGTCTTTTTATGAAAACATGACGCCGAACATCCTGTGCAGCGCCATCGCCATCTTTGTGTTGTTCCGGCACCTGGGCACTGTACAGCAGGCTTTCCTATTGAAAATCCGCAATTTTATTGCCCGTTACAGTTATGGCATCTACCTGGTGCACGTGTTGGTCCTGAGCCTGTGCTACCGCTTTGGCCTGTCGGGGGATTTTGTGCATCCCGCATTCGGTATTCCTTTGCTGACCGGCTTTTGCCTGCTTGTTTCCGCCGGATGCGTGTACCTGGTCCACAAGCTCCCGTTTGGCCGTTACATTTCCGGCTGACACAATACATAAGCATTTGCAAAATTTGGCACCCGTCACAGTAAAGCCATAAATTTGCGCTACATTTGCAGCCTTAAAAAGCTCTTTACAGCATATATGATCAGTCGCAGGAATATCCGGGTAAAAGTGATGCAGACGTTATACACGCTCCTGTCCACCCAACCCGACACTAAAGACACAGCAACAACGGCCGGAATTAAAATATTGAATGAAAAGCTGTCGCTTTCCCTGGACCTGTTTACGACGATTGTAGCCTACATCAACAGCGTGGCACAATATGCAGAGACAGATGCCCGATTCCGCTCTTCCAAATACGTACCGACCGAAGCCGATAAAAATGTCAATACCAAGATCGCCGGTAATACCTTTATCTGGAAGACCCTTGAGAACGAAACCTTCCGCCAGAAGCTGAGCGCCTCTTCCATTGAAGAAAAAATAGACCAGGACCGCGTCAAAAAATTATACCAGCAGCTTTGCGGCACGGAGATCTATGCACAATATACTGCAGAAGAAAGCCGCGACAGTAAAAGCGAAAAGGCCATCATCCGCTATATCTGGACGGAACTGATGATCAATAACGAAGATTTTCAATCCTTCCTGACCGACGAGCTGGCCGGCTGGGAAGACGATAAGGATATGATCTATATCCTGATGGACAATTACTTCAAAAACAACACCGGCATCAACTTTATGGCTTTGCTTTCCGGAGAAAAACTGGACTACGCCAAAAGCCTGCTGCGCACGACCATAGAGAAAGAAGAGTACTGCATGGAGCTCATTGAGCCCAAGCTGATCAATTGGGAGGCCGACCGTGTAGCCCAGATCGACCTGCTGCTGTTGCGTATGGGCGTTTGCGAGTTGCTGTATTTCCCAACGATTCCCACCAAAGTGACGATCAATGAATATATCGAGATCGCCAAACAATACAGTACACCGCAAAGCGGGCACTTTATCAACGCGGTGCTTGATAAGATCCTAAAAGACCTGGAAAAAGAAAAAAAGATCAACAAGCAGGACCGTTTGTCCAAATAATTATTTGATTCACTGACGCTTTTAAAGATCAACTATGCAACTGAAACACTTTTTATACTTACCGGCTTTCGGTATCCTTGCGATCAGCTCCTGCGGAGAGCAAACGGAAAGCAATAAAGCGAAAGGAGGACTAGACCCTGCACTGATCAATAATCCCCGGACTGCGGAAACACCCGAATCGGTAGCGGTAGAAGGTCTGGCCACGATGGACTTTGAAGATACGAGCTTCGATTTTGGCAAAATGCATGAAGGGGAATCCGCCACGCACGAATTTAAATTCACCAACAACGGGAAAGCTCCCCTGCTGATCTCCAATGCGGCAGGCTCCTGCGGCTGCACCGCACCCGATTACCCGCACGAACCTATTGCCCCCGGCCAGAGCGCGGTAGTCAGCGTCAAATTCAACTCCACAGGCAAAACAGGGCATCAGAACAAAACGGTGAATATCTTTACCAACAGCAAAAAAGGCATCCATATGCTGAGCATTACGGCAGAAGTAGCCGAGTAAAAAAGACACAAACAAGGATTTAATCATACAAAAAACAAAACAGAACAATGACGTTGAACACAATCATGCTTCAGGCAGCACAACCCGGTGGTGGTTTAGGATTTCCATTGATGATGCTCGCAATGGTAGTCGTAATGTACTTCTTTATGATCCGCCCGCAGGCCAAACGTGCTAAAGAGCAAAAGAAATTTGCTGAAAACATGGG
>JAEUVW010000195.1 GCA_016786525.1 Chitinophagaceae bacterium | reverse complement strand
AATAGCTATCTTAGCAGCACCGGCCATTCATGAGATTCATTATCAATACGACGAACCTGCAAACTGGTGGCGCCCTGCAGGTAGCCCTCAGCCTGCTGGGAGAATGGAATGCAGCAGATGTACCCCATGAGTTTCACATATTCCTTTCCCCCCAGATCGGCGCGCTGATCCGGGAAGAGCATTTTAACCGGCGCTTCTTTTTTTATCCGTTCAGACAAAACCCGGGCAACAGCGTCTGGCTGGCCTTAAACTATTGGCGCAAACTACGCGCGCTGGAAGCACAAATCCGGCCGGATGCAGTACTGACGGTTTTCGGCCCGGCTTTATGGACGCCCCGTGCGGCGCACCTGGCAGGCTTTGCGAACGGGTATTACCTGTTTGACCGCTCGGAGTTTATCCGGCAAAAAGTACTGACCAATTTACTGAGCCGTATCCGCTATTATACGCGGAGGGCCATGCTGTTCCGGCAGCTGCGGAAAGAAGCGGGGCACTTTTGGGTGGAAACAACAAGCGCCCGGGAAGCCCTGGCCCGGACCATCAGGAAAGACAAGCGCCGCATTCATGTGATCGGGAATACCTACAGCGGCTCGTTCCGGAACAAATCCGCCATAGCGGCAGAACACAACGAACGTTTTACCTTCCTGTATCTCAGCGCTTACTATACGCACAAAAATTTTGAGATCATCCCCGAGGTGATCGCCCTGCTGGCCGAAAGGGGAACCTGCTGCACCTTTATCCTGACTTTACCGGCTGATATTTTCGACAACCTGTCGGCTGCCGTAACGCATAAAGAATACATTATGAATCATGGACCGGTAAACCCCCAGGAATCCTACAACCTGTATGCACAATGCGATGCCGTGTTGATGCCTTCCCTGCTGGAAACTTTTTCTGCCAATTTTCCCGAAGCTATGGTCAGTCAAAAACCGATACTCAGTTCAGACCGGGGCTTTGCACGGAACATCTGTGCTGATGCTGCCCTGTATTTCGACCCGGAAAACCCCGCATCCATTGCCGACGCTATAGGCAGGCTGACCGCAAGCCCGGAACTGCAGGAATCATTGATCCGGAACGGGAACAAACAGCTGGCACTGCTGGAAACGCCCGCGTCCCGGGCGGGTAAGATCATCAGCGCGCTGGAGCATATATCCAAGCCTAAAAACCGGTAAACATGTGTGGCATAGCAGGAACAACGATACAACAGGACAGGGAAAGACTACCGGACAACAATACCGTACTGGGCGCACTGGCGCACCGGGGGCCGGACGGGCAGGGTGTGTTCCGGGACGAAAACCTTTTCCTCGCGCATACGCGGCTGGCCATACAGGATACCGGCAGCATGGCAGCGCAGCCGATGGTTTCAGAAGATCAGCGCTATGTGCTTGTTTTCAACGGGGAAATTTACAATCACCTTGAGCTTCGCAGCTCGTTACCGCACAGGGAATTCCGGTCTCACTCGGACACCGAAACCCTGCTGTATGCCTACATCCAAATGGGCGCGGCCATATTGCCTTTGCTGAACGGTATTTTTGCCTTTGCGGTGTACGACCGGGAAACAAAGGAGCTTTTCCTGGCCAGGGATGCCTTCGGCGTGAAACCTCTTTATTACTATCAGAAAGACGGAACCTTTTCCTTTGCCTCCGAGACAAAGTGCCTGTTTACCCTGGACGATACAGACCGGACGGTGAACCCTGATGCACTCTTCCAGGCCTTGCTGCTGCAATGGCCTATCGAAACCGGCTTACAGTATGTAAAACGCTTAAACCCGGGACATTGCCTGATTGTAAACTGTACAAAGCCGGGCAGTGTACAAATAAAAAAATGGTACCGGGAGCCTTTCCGGGGGCTCTATGAACAGTGCAGCGAACAAGCGTGGATGGAGCGCCTGGACACCGCCCTGACCCGGGCGGTACAGCGCCAGTTACTGTCTGACAAACCCCTCGCCTACTTCCTGTCGGGGGGCCTGGACTCCAGCCTGCTGGCGGCTATTGCCCGCAAACTGGCGCCCGGGGAAAAAATGCAGGCGTACACGATTGATGCCGGCAGCGCTTTCCGGGAAGAAGGCTTTAGTGCCGACCTGGACTATGCACTGCAGGTTGCAGCACACCTGGACATTGAGCTGGAGGTGATCCCCAGCCAAGCTGATTTCCTGGATCGACTGGACACTATGGTCTGGCAACTCGACGAAGCGCAGGCAGATATTGCCCCCCTGTTTGTACAGGACATCGCCCGCTCGGCCAAACAAAGCGGCTATGATGTGCTGATCGGCGGCACCGGTGGCGATGATGTTTTTTCCGGCTACCGCCGGCACCAGGCCCTGGCTTACGAGCCCCTATTGTCTGCCACACCCCTGATCTTCAGGAAGGCAGCCCGGAGCCTGTTGCAGTACCTCCCGGACAATCCTGCAGGGCGCAGGCTGAAAAAAGCCGCAAGCTCCTTTCCTGAAAACACAGCACAACGTTTGTTCCGTTATTTTTTCTGGACTGGCAAAAACACGGTCATTGGCTTGTTTGCTCCTGAGTTCCTGGCCCGGATCCATACCAACAGCATTGAAGATTTTTTTGCGTCCCGGCTCGGAGACATACCGGGGGAACAGGCGCTGCTCAACCAGGCGCTTCATCTTGAAATGCAGGGTTTCCTTCCCTGTCACAACCTGAACTATACGGACAAAATGGGCATGGCAGAAGGTGTAGAGATACGGGTTCCGTACCTGGACAATGAACTCGTCGCGCTTGCCGCGGCCATACCTCCGCAGCTGAAAATGAAGGGCAGCGAGACCAAGTACCTGCTGAAAAAAGTAGCAGAGCGGTATCTGCCCAAATCTGTTGTCTATCGTCCGAAAACAGGATTTGGCGCCCCTTTGAGAACCTGGATGAAGCAAGACCCTTTGTTTCAGCAGCAAATACAGCAAAGGCTGGACCGCCTGCTCCTGGCTCACCCGGACATATTCAATGCCCCTGCGGTCAGGAAGCTATATGACAAAACCCTCAGCGGGCAGGAAGACAACGTTTATACTCTTTTGGCGCTGCTTGCTGTGGAAAGCTGGTTGCGGCAGTTCGCGGCTAGCTAAACAGGTAAGCAATATCTTCCCGGGTCAGGCGCTTCATGATGGCGCTGTCGTCTGAGATCAGGTCTTCTGCAAGCAGGCGTTTGCGCTCCTGCAGCAGCAGCATTTTTTCTTCTATGGAATCTTTGCAGATGAAACGGTACGCAAATACGCTCTTTGTCTGGCCGATACGGTGCGTACGGTCAATCGCCTGCTGCTCCACTGCGGGGTTCCACCAGGGGTCTACGATGTACACATAGTCTGCCGCTGTAAGGTTAAGCCCTACCCCACCCGCTTTCAGGGAGATCAGGAAGACCTTGCAGGCCTCATTTTCCTGGAATTCCTGTATTGCCTTTTCGCGGTCGGCGTTGTTGGTGCTGCCGTCGAAATACACAAAGGGGATGCCTTTTGCCGTGAGCTCGCTACGGATCAGGGCCAGCATGCCCAGGAACTGGGAGAAGACCAGGGCTTTGTGCTCGCCGGTATTTTCTGTCAGCTCACGCACCAGTTCTTCCAGTTTCACCGAATGGTTTTCAAATTGCTCCGCATCGTTGATGATGGCGGGAGAATCGCAGATCTGCCTCAGTTTGGTCAGGCCCTGCAGGATGTGAAATTGCGACTTATTGATGCCCTGCTCATCGATCATGCCCAGGATGCGGGACTGGTAGTTGGAGCGATAGGCTTCATAGATCTTTCTTTGTTCCTTGCCCATTTCGCAGTACAACACGGTCTCCGTTTTGGCGGGCAGGTCTTTGGCGACCTGGTCTTTCGTACGGCGCAACATAAAGGGATAGACCAGTTTCTTCAGTTGTTCCTTTGCATCTTTCTCCTGGAATTTATCGATAGGCATCGCAAACTCGTTCATGAAGAAATCGCGGGAGCCCAGCATACCCGGGTTCAGGAAGTTCATCTGTGCATACAGGTCGAAGGTGTTGTTTTGTATCGGCGTACCGCTCAGGGCCAGGCGGTATTTGGCATTCAGCAGGCCCGCCGCTTTGGTCGCCAGCGATTTCGGGTTCTTGATGGCCTGCGACTCATCCAGTACCACATAGTCAAATTCTATCTCCGCAAACATCTTGATGTCGCTGCGGATGGTACCATAGGACGTGATGATGACATCTACCTGCTCAAAAGACTTCGCGGCAGTAGCGCGTTTGGGCCCATGATGGATCAGGGCATTGAAGTCGGGGATAAACTTATGAATTTCCTTTTCCCAGTTGTACGTCAGCGTGGTCGGGCAAACGACCAGGAATTTCGCCTTGGGATGTTCATTTTTGTAATGGGCCAGCCAGGAGAGGGTTTGTACCGTTTTACCCAGACCCATATCATCGGCAAGGATACCGCCCCAGCCTGCTTCTTTCAGGAACATCAGCCACTGAAAGCCTACGACCTGGTAAGGCCGGAGAATGGCCTTCAGGTTTTCCGGGGCCTGGATATTGCTGTAGTCGTTGCCGATAATGCGGTCCAGGCGTTCCTTTTTCTCCTCCAGCTCCTGCTGCAATGCTTCTTCATCCACTTCAGACAGCAGTTCATCCAATACACTGAAATGAATCTTCTTCACCTTCAGTTTGCTGCCATCGATCTCGCCCACTTTTGTCAGCAGGGTGAACTTATTGATCATTTCTTCCGGCAGGATACCGATGCTACCGTCTGCCAGCTTCACAAAGTTCTCTTTGCGTGCCAGGGCTTTTTTGACATCGGCAATCGTTACCAGCTGGTCTCCGAAGGCAATATCAACGGTCGTTTCGAACCAATCGATGTTGCTGGAAATATGTACTTTGGTTTCCGCCTTGTGGCGGTTGATGCGTAAGGATTTGAGGTTGTCGTAACCCAGGAGTTCTACGTCCCACTCCTGCATCTGTTCGCTGAAGCGATGGTACCAGCCCTGTTTCAGTACATTTTTGGAGTGGATATAAAACTGCTTTTCGCGCATGCTGTACAGCATATTTTCGTGCAGGGCCTGCAGCATATTGCAAAACTCTGTTTCCCTGACCGTATCGCGCTCAATAAGGGACACTTTGCCCTTTACCGCCTGTATCAGCTGCACGGGGTCGCCCATCCGCGCTTCTGTACCCTTATACAGGAAGGCCGGTTTCAGGTGCAGCGATTCCCCCTGTTCGTACATATAGAGCCTGAATTGCACCGGCACTTCGGGCAGTACTTCCATCAGATCCGGGGCAAATTCGATCTCCACAGCTTTGCGCCAGGGTACGAGTTTCTGCTCCAGGAAGGCCTGCCATTCTTTTGCCGGTAACTCTACTTTCCCCACCGGGAGGAAGGATTCCGAAATGGCGATTTCCGCTACAGAAGACAGGCAATAAAGCCTGCCCTGGTATTCCAGGATGGCCGCATTGATCATCTTTACTTCCCTGAACGGTATTTCTTCTTCTTCTATTTTCCAATACAGCACCACTTCATACTTCGCCCCTTTCTTCTGTGCTTTCAGCAAGGGAACCGGCAGGGAATGGGACAGCACGACCGGCCTTAAACCTTTGCTTGAAAAGGGTTTGGAAGATTCGTGGATAAAGCAGAGCTCTGAGGTTTCGCTTTTCTGGAAAAGCACCCGGTATTTGGGCAACAGGTATTCCCAAAGCGGCTGGAACAATTCGGGGTCCAGCTGTTCGCGGAGCACAGATTGATAATCGCCCAGGAAATCGCCGAAAGGCAGGCTTTTCTTCAGGTATTTCACCAACTCCTCGGGATGAATCTTACGGGCGACAGCCACCCATTCCTGCTCCAGGGGTTTCAGCACTTCCGTGTTGATATATTTCTGCAGGTCCAGTTTTTCTATAGGGCCTGTAAAGGCCGAAGCCTCTTCGTTGACTTCACCGCTGACCAGTTCTACGGCACAGTAAGGATACCAGTCTGTTTGTGTTTCAATGACCAGGCCCAGGTGCTTCTCATCCGTCTCCTCGGTTTCTGCCACGGCGGTTTCCTCCATCACAGGCTGTGCCTGAAGCGGTGTACCGACTTTTTTAATAGAGCTGTCCAGCACCCTCAGGAAGGGTTTTCCTCCTTCATACACGAAGTCAAACTTTCCTTCCAGGTCGTCTTTCAGGCTATACCCATAGAGCCGCAGCAGCTTATTCTTCTGCTCGTCCCAGTTCTGAAGCCCCCTGAAATACTGGCCTCCATGCTGGTTGTACAATTGCAGGAACAGCGTGAGCTTATGGATGCAAACAGGATAGGTATGCTCTGCACAGCTACAGGAGGTATCGAAATAACGGTCCTCATTCTGCAGCAGGGTTACTTCCCTGAAGTCTTCAGCGTCAGGTACCCTGGCAGTGACCTTCTCATTTTTCGCAGCAATGATCTCACACTTGTTTTCCGCAGCAGCAATACCGGCTTCATCCATCATGCCGTCGTTGGTAAACAGGCGCAGCAATTGCGGGTTGATATCGCGCATGCGCACCGTGGTGTGCTTTTGATCGTACTGCACCTGTGTATTCTGGAAAAAGCCGCTGGCCACCAGGTCGTTCAGGTGAAATAGTGCAGCCACTTCATGGCGACAGATCTCCCCCAGGTTGTACGGGCATTGGCAACGCACGGACAGCTGCTCCGGCTGTAAAAATTTGGAAACCGTTACGGTATAGAAATTATTGTACACGTCGTTGCGCACTTTAAAGCGCACCTGTTCGATATGGTAATCGATATCCAGCAGGGACACGCCACGGGCGAAGAAAATCTTCTTACCCCGGGTAATTACCTGCCCTGAACCATGATTGTATACAAACCTTAATAATGAGGGTAACGACATATACGGAATACTCTTGCCCTTTCAAAAAAAGCAATCTCCAAAAGTAAGCATTATCAGGCAATAGGGCAAAAATGATCTGTACCCGCATATTATATTTAGGACAATATTGTACAGAGCAGCAAAACGGCGCAATGGGCGGAATTTTTCAGGCCAGGCAGTACGTACCTGATGCGGGGATAAAAACCCGGCGGATCTCTTGCCGGGCGCTGCTCCGCAAAACGCCTGTTTTACGGGGAAATATACCCGCCGGGAATAGCTGTTTCAGCAGCAAACGCATTGTCCTGCAATAGTTTACCTTCAATGCTCCGTAATTTTATTTACCCTTGCCGGCATGAGACACAGTCTGGATCGGGTATGCCGCTGCGGTGCGGGTCCCTGCCGGGGCCTGCACCCTTAAAGCCTGAAAACCTGCCCTGTGCTTAAGCCCCACCTGCTACATACGGCATCGCTCAGTGGGACAGGCTATGCAGGGTGGCCGGAAAAACTACGGTAACAGAAGTGCCACCCTTACCCGACTCAATGGTCAAAATCCCTTTCAGGGCCTCGGAACGGGCCTTAACAGAAGGCAGGCCCATACCCTTACCATCCAGCCAGCTTAAGCTGTCCTGCACGTCAAACCCTTTGCCGTTATCGGTGATATTCAGCGTAACGCTCCCGTTTTCTTCGTACAGCAATACGGCCACTTCCTTTGCCGCAGCATGCCTGATAATATTGATGAGCAACTCCTGCAGCATACGCAGCAACTCGATACGGGCATCCAGGTTAATGTACATCATGGTCCCATCGGCTATCAGTACTTTTTTGGTAAAGTGGCTGCTCGGGAAAGCCTGGTTGATAATATCCCGGATCCTGTTTTCAAAAAGGTGGTCTGCGACTCCGTCCTGTACATGATACAGGCGGTGACTGAAATTGCGGAGGGAATTATACGTATAATTCAGTTGCTCCTTCAGGCGATCGAGGGCAGGTTTTATGCTTTCATCCCGGGTATCCTGCGCTATAAAGCCTGCCTGGTGCAGGGCACTCGCCAGCCCCGGCGACCATTCGTCGTGCAGTTCCCTGCTGATCCGCTGCTGCTCTTCCTGCCGGGCAATCAGTTTGAATTCTTCCAGTAATCCGACCTGCAGATCTACGGTATTCCCCAGTTGCCGGATCCGCTTGCGCAATACTTTTCTGCTGCGGTAAAAATAGGCTTGTAAGCCGATGAGTATACAGGCCGACAGGCAACAGACCAGCACAACCAGCATCGTACGCTGCTTCACTTTACCGGCCGATACGGCCAGCTCCAACTCCTTTTCTTCGGCATGGGCGTGGGCATAAAGCATACCATCGATATCCTGCAGCATTTCGCCCCTGGACTTTTCCGCCAGTTCCGCCGACTCATACAGCAAAGCCAGGCCTGCCGCAGTATCTCCGTTCAGCAGGCAGGCTTTGGCCCTTTTGCTTTTGATATAATCCCGGGTATCATAATCCGTACCGGTATTGGGACGGCTTTCGTAGGCATCCAGCCAGTAAGAGAGGCTATCCGCCTGCTGCATATCAGCATAGTACGCTATCTTCATTTCTATAAAGGTCTGAGCGGCATAAGCTTTTAAGGTCTCCGGAATCCCGGGCTTTTGCTGCAACTGCCCCAACTGCAGTATCGCTTCTTCCCTCAATGGTATATTCTTCCCTGCAACGGCATAATAATTCAGCGCACGGGCCATACAATAAGCGGCATAGGCTTCGTAGACAGGGTCTTTGCTGTTCCTGCTTTTTATCGCCCCGGCGATCCTGTCCATCAGCGCGTAGATCTCGGCTGATGTAGCCGTGTCCTGTAATTTGGAGATGGCCTCATTTGTTTTCTCCAGGTAGATCATTGCCTGCACCAGGTTTTTTGCTTCAATCCTGCTATCTTCAGGCATCGTGGCAAAATGTGCTTTTTGTTCCTGGTAGATCTTCTTCACCTTATTGTAGGCCTTTCTCTCGCGGTAGAAATCGGCCTTTACCGCAAGGGCGGCGATGGGAGGATAATTGTTTTGCCTGTCCATGCTTTCCAGCTTTTCCGCATAGTATAACATTGCCCCTCCGCGACCGGCCATCTGGGCCTGGTTGGCCAGCATCGTATAATAACGGTTTTTGAAGCCTTTATAGCGCTCCCCGCCCCAGGCAATTGTCCGGAACAGGCGCAACTGCTGCGACAGCTCCCTGTCGCTGAGGAAAACACCTGAAGCCAGCAGAGCTGATGTATAGTGACAGCATTGATTCAGGTAATCAGAGTCGCTGATAAGACCGCTATGGTAGCGGCCGGCCAGCTTGTTAAAGCTGCTTTGTATACTATCCGGCACAGGAGCTGCTTTTACCGGTATACCCCGGAGGCTTTGCACCAGCAGCAACAGTAAGAGCAAAATACTGCTCCCGGGAGATAAGCGGGCCTTTACTTTTATCTTCCCCATTGTCATAAAATCCCGTTTCTGCGCGCATAGGCCAGGAGTTCTACGATAGATTTTGTCCCCGACTTCTTCATCATATTGCTGCGGTGGTTCACTATGGTGTACCGGCTTAGGTGCGCCGCATCAGCGGCCTCTATGATGGACAAGCCTTTGTCAAAAAGACTTAGAATTTCTATTTCCCTTTGGCTAAAAGCCTGCTTTTCGCTTTTTGCGGTATCCAGCGTACTGATGATCTGCTGCATGGCAGGGCAGATATACTGGCGTTTGCCGGCTATGGCTTCCAGGCATTCTGTGATCACATTCGCACCGGAAGACTTGCTGATCATCGCATCCGGCTTGTACGAGAGCATATTGCTGATGGTTGCCGGCCTGGTCAGGCTCGTGATCACGATCACTTTGATCTTCCTGCTGATCCGCCTTGCATCATTCAGCAGATGCAGGGCATTGCTTTCCCCGATCTGGTAATCCAGGAAGAAATACACGTGCCCCTCCGCGGCAAGGCCGACCAGGTTCCGTACGGCCTCCTCTTCACTAGCGGCATTACGGACCTGCCGGAAAACACCCAGTCGTTCCAGGAAGCTGGCAAAAGATTGGGCAAACAGCTTATGGTCATCATAAATCAAAGCAGCAGATAGCTGGTGGGGAAAATTCACTAATAAATAAATTTACAATATGAAATATACGTATTACGGCCAAAAATACGGTTCAGTTCCTTACGGTCTTTTAAGCATCGGCCATAATAGCAAATAATTACTAAAGCATGGTTTGTCCTGGCATTTATACTTCATTATAAGCCTGAACGGTTTAGTTCCGAACAATACAGCATGAATATTGCATCAGATTCACATATTTACAAGACGTCAACTGTTATGCCTTACACCAGGCTTGCAGCTTTACTCAAACTATACCCTTATGCATAAGCTCAACCCCTTGCCCATCAGGCTAGCCTTGGTCCTTGTTCTGCTGGCAGGGATTCCTTGCACCGGTACGGCCCAGGTCGTATCTTCCGTTTCAGCCAGTGTGTTCAACGATGCAAACGGCAACGTCACCAAGGATGGTTCGGAACCCGGCCTTGGAACGACCGGCTCCTCCCGCCTGTATGTTTATATTGTCCGGAACAGTACTACTTTAATTGTCGACTCTGCGCATATTCCTTCCAGCGGTCTGTCAAAATCAATGAGCCTGATCTCGGGGCCTTCCTATACAATCAGCCTGTCTACCGTCCAGTATGCCATCGGCACCAATGTCAGCAGCACGCCCATAGACCGGACCTTGCCGTCCGGCTGGTACCATACCGGGGAAAGAAGGGGTACTGCCGCCAGCGCTGATGCTACGCCGGACGGAGCCTTCACGTTTTCAGGTTTGGGCACCAGTCCTTTCTGGTTTGGCATCCAGAGGGGCCCGGCAGCAGACGCAAAGGCTTACCTGGTCAGCAATACGGCCTTCAGCACCACCCCACCGGCGGGTTTCCCCGATATCTCTTCCCCTTCAGACCCCTGGATGCTTATTCCCATGAATGACCCGGCGCTGTCCGGCTACACAACAAGTGGTTCCCTGTCCGGCAGCGACCCGGAAGACTGTCCCCTGGCCTCCTCCTGCAACACCGGTACGGGCACCACTTTTATGATCGACAGCCTGTACGACGATACCCGCCTGTTCTACGACTTTGGCGGCACAACAGGCGTACAGGAAGTGGATCTCAGCAGCGGACCTTTTGCTATCGCAGATTTCAGGGTGAACAATATGGTCATCTGGGGGCGCAAAGGGGCAGGGGCCACAGGCAGGGAACTGGGCTTTACGTATGCGCTCAGGGACGCTGCCGGCACATCCGGCACAGCCGTCGCCTATACGATCACCACTACAGCACCGCTACCGGTGGCGCTGCTCCACTTTAACGCCTCCGGCAGCGGCCAGCAGGTTGTACTGGACTGGGCTACAGCCAGCGAACAAAACAACAAAGGCTTTGAAATAGAACGCAGCACCGATGCCCGGCACTGGAGCAGCCAGGGCTTTATCAGCAGCAAATCCACGCAGGGTAAGAGCAATATACGATTGAATTATACCTACAGTGATCAGACCCCGGAACAGGGTCGGAACCTGTACCGCCTGAAACAGGTAGATTACGATGGGCGTATGACCCACAGTCCTGTACGCGTTGTCCACCTGAGCCCGGGCAGCCAGGTCTGCCTGTTTCCCAACCCGGCAAGCGAACAGTTGTTCATCAGCAATATGCAGGGGGTAGAACAGATCGCTGTCTATGATGCGAACGGCCGCCTGCTCTACCGGCAAAAGGCGGCAGGAGACAACGCCATCATCCCATTCCAGCACATGAACAAAGGCACCTATTATATTCACCTGATCCGCGAAAATGGTGCAGCACTACATACAATAATGAAGCAGTAATACCCAACGATACCGGCTCCCCGGCTCATTGCAAAAGCCCCGAAAACCCTATCCCCAGAAACGATTAAACCCTGAACTATGTTCCTGACCGAGCTCGAAAAATACCCCGGCGACATGCCTGTTGTATCCCTGTTTGAAGAAGTGGATAAAGAAGCCTTTGTCCTGCTGCTGGAGTACTCTGCGATGCCGGAGCTCCGGCAGGCATTGGCTGCCGTGCCCCCGATGCGCCCTGATATACGGGCAATCATAGCAAACGTGATGAGGGAAAAAACGGAAGCGGCCCGGCCCCCTGCTATGCCTTGTGCGGAATGGGTATAACCGTATCCCGCGGGCTAAGCGGCCTGAAAACTATTTACTGAAAAACATGGAGCACCCTTTTTAACTCCAAAAACAGACTGCATATGAAACAACATCTACCCCAGCCGGCAAAAAGAATGAGGACCGGTTTTAAGGTCCTGCTTTTCCTGTTTTGCACCCCGACCTGCTCAGTCTACGCCCAGGACTGTACGGCCAATGCCGGAGGCAATGCCATTGTGTGTGGCTCATCCACTACCCTCACCGGATCGGTCGGAGGCAGTACTGCAGCTGCTGCACCGGCATGGAGCTTTGTATCCGGCCCCGTCACTCCGGTCATCGGCAGCCCTTCTTCATTGACTACGGCTGTAAGCGGTATGACGGCAGATGGCAACTATATATTTCAACTCTCGCAGCCTTGTGCCACAGGCACGGCAATATCAACAGTAACCATTACGGCTCATCCCCGTCCGGCCAGCTTTACAGCGGGACCCGACATCACCTCCGTATGCGCTACTACCGGCGCTACTACCTTATCCGGCGTGATCCCTGCCGGCTTTACCGGCACCTGGCGTTCGGTGAATATCTATAACCTCGCCCGCTTTGGTACTGCAGTGACGACCAATTCCTCTTTCAGCAGCACGACCAGCGCTACGCCCGTCTTTTCGCTGACGAATAAAGCGAATCACAATATCGATCCCGCGTACTATACCATATTGCGCATTAGCTCGGCAGATGGTGTCTGCAGTTATGAAGATACCGCCATCGTCCGGTTCATACCCCATACCAAGATCGTTTTCCCCGCAGTCAAAACTACTTGTCATGCCCCGGGTTCCTCCGTATATTTTATCGATCCTTCTGCAGGATCGCCGGTTTTTGCGACCAACCAGCCCGGAGTGGCCGGCAGCCCTGCGGCCGGCACCAGCGTGACGCTCACCGTCGTCAGCCAGCCCGCCGGCGCTGCACTCAGCTATAACAGGATCGACGAAAACGGGCGGCTTTACCTGAACGGTATTACGGTCACCGGCACCTATAAGTTTACGGTCATGACCAGCAATGCCTGCGGTAATGACACGACACCGGAACTGACCTACAACTTTACAGGGACGACACCGAATCTGGCCAGTTTCCAACCCAGCGGGCATGGCGCCCCGGAACAGCTGGTGGTCTATGCCACTACCGGCTCCGGCGGCGAGATACATTGCAACAGCATGGCCGGCAGTTCTGCATCAGAAGATTTTTTCTTCAGCATCCACCCCAGCGACTCCCCGACTGTTGTCTCTACGATAACACCGATAAGCATTTTCCCGCCCGGCGGTGCTCCGACTGTGTCTATAGCAGGAGCGGGCACCTACAGCAGGACCGCAACCGTCACCCCGCCTTCCGGGGGCTGGCAGGCGGGCACTTATGCCTTTTCGCTCAGCCTTTCCAACGGGTCCTGTGCCACTTCGCAGCGCTATTACATTCATGTCTCCGACAACAACCGGCCATCCATTTCGGTGCCGGACCTCAGCGTCTGCTACCCGGGCACAGGCAGCATATCCGCCACCATACCCTTGCCGGCTATTTATAAGGGGGTGGTGAACAGCAGCTATTTCCAGGACCTCCCGGCTTATTACAATTTCACTCTTATTTCCAAACCGGCAGGTTCTGCTACACCCACCTATACGACCTCCAACCTCCGCTCCATCACCAGTACCAGCACCACTATCTCCAATATCAACATGGCCGGAGATTATACCTTTAGCATCACACCGTTTAACGGGAACAGTGTAGGTCCTTTCCTGGAAGCAGAATACAGCTGCAGCGGCGCAGCCTTTACAGACACCTTTACGGTACATGTGGAAACACTGATCAATTCCAATGCCGGCAGCGATCACAATCCCGGGTGTTCGGATTCTACTGCACTGGCCGGCAATGCCACCGGCGCCGGTACCGGCTTGTGGGCCGTACTGAGTGCCCCGGCAGGAGCTGCACCTACTATTGTCGCTCCCACAAGCCCTTTGAGCCGGGTCAGGGACCTCGACGTTTTGGGTACATACTCCTTTTCGTGGACGATCACTACACCGCTGGGAGGCTGTATCAGCGCTGATACGGTAGTGGTGACCACTACCTGCAGCCTGCCCGTCGGCTTATTGTCGTTTACCGCTGCACAGGCAAACGATGCCGTATCCCTGCAATGGACAACGGCTTCAGAGCAGGACAACAAGGGGTTTGCCCTTGAGCACAGCACAAACGGGCATGACTGGCATGCCATTGCGTTTGCAGACAGCAAGGCCGAAAAGGGGAACAGCAAGTCGCCCCTTCAGTACAGCTACCTTCATCTTCATCCTGCTCCCGGACGGAACTTCTACCGCCTGAAGCAAACAGACCTGTATGGCAGCTACCAATACAGCCAGACCAGGGATATTCTGTATGATGTGCCTGCATCTGTAAGCATCACGCCCAACCCTGCAGCAGACTTTATCCTCTTGCAGGGCCTGAGCGGGATCAACAAGATCAGTATCCTGAATACTACCGGGCAGATCATGTTCAGCAAGGATACGGACGGTAGTCCAACGCAGCAGGTACAGACCGGGCAGCTGCCCGCGGGGCTGTATATCCTGGTCATCTGCAATGAGCAGGGAACCGCTACACACCGGAAGCTGGTGAAACAGTAAGACTTCAGTTAACCGGTAAGTTTTTTTCGCAACAGGCTTTTCCGTATAAAAAAAGCTTAACAGACAGCTATGGGATACCGGCAGGACAACACACTTATGTCCTGTTGCTACACACTTATGCAATAGGCCTGTATTCTGCTTCCCGGCCGGTGTACTTTTAAGGAAAGCCTTTTTATATGAAAAAAGCAACATCATTACGCTACGGGCTATTGTTCCTCCTTACCCTATGCTTCACGGCAAAAGTCCAGGGACAATGTGACCTGCACAACAGTATTGACATTAGCGGGCACAGGCTCGAATCGCACCGGACGCTGCTCGCATACCAATGGGTCAAATGCCCCGACTATACGCCTATTCCTGGATCAATCTCACAAACCTTTGATGTCTACGTGGATGGCGATTATGCCCTGATCGGAACCCTGGACACCTGTACAGACACTACGGAATGCGTCAGCATAAGGGGCCTGGGGATTGGCCATGCCATG
>JAEUVW010000189.1 GCA_016786525.1 Chitinophagaceae bacterium | reverse complement strand
AAATCTCAAAATCATTGACGTAGACCAGGTTTTCATCGTAGTTACCACCACGGACACTGTATTGGGAAGTCAGTTCGTTGGTGCTCCCGACCAGGGTCTTCAGGATACCTTCTATACCGCCGATAGGCCCTGCTATTTCTTTTGCTTTGGCCGGATCAATATAGACACCGCCGGCTTCACCTTTGGCCCGGTCGTCCTTTTTCTCAAATGCTTTCAGCTCTATATCCCGGGATTTCATACGGATTTCAACCGATTTGGTCTCCCCTTCTCTGACGCTTACCCTCTTTTCTGCTTTTTCATAACCGATCACAGCAAACCAGACGGTATGCTTCCCTGCCTCAACTGCTATGGTAAAGCGGCCCTGCGCATCGGTATTGCCGCCGACAACAGAACCCGAAAGGTTATAATGTACGTCAGGGAAAGGGTTTCCCGCTTCATCTTTTACGACACCGGTAATGATGGCCTTATCCTGTGCCGACAAGCCGAAAGGAAGCAGGAGCAGGACAAACAAAAGGAGGGGGTGGACAGGGCGCATATTTCTGATTACTAAACGCAAAAGGATGTTTTTTATTTTGATAACCTTTGCAGTTCAGCAATTGTTTTTATGGGGTCTTCCGCGGTAAACACGGTATTGCCGGCTACCAGCACGTCTGCGCCGGCGGCTTTCAATGCGGCCGCGTTTTCAAGCGTCACCCCGCCATCGATCTCAATCAGTGTTGAAGCACCTTTTTCGTTGATGATCTGCCTTAGTTCTTTGATCTTGTTGATGGTGTTGGGTATAAAAGACTGGCCGCCGAAGCCCGGGTTTACACTCATCATGCAGACCAGGTCGGTATCATTAATGATGTCAGCCAGCAGGGAAACAGGGGTATGCGGGTTGATGGCCACACCGGCTTTCATGCCCAGGGCCTTGATGGCCTGCAGGCTGCGGTGCAAATGGGTGGAGGCTTCATAGTGTACGGAAAGGATATCTGCACCGGCATTTTTAAAATCCTGGAAATATTTTTCCGGCTCCACGATCATCAGGTGCACGTCAAGTGGCTTCCTGGCCAGCTTTTTGATGGCCTTGATCACCGGCAGACCGAAACTGATATTGGGAACAAAGCGGCCATCCATGACGTCTACATGGAACAGGTCTGCTTCACTGTTGTTGATCATATCCACATCGCGGCCAAGATTCAGGAAATCGGCGGATAATACTGAAGGTGCTATCATAATTTATTGTGCTTCCGGTTTAGGTGTATTTATTTCGATAATCTTTTAATCCCGTCTTTGGGTTCCTGGTAATCTTCGTTATACCGCAGAGCAGTCCTGTAATCAGCTATTGCCTCATCTTTACGTTTCAGCAATTCATAGCACAGGCCACGGTTGTAATAGGCATTGAAGTGGGCGGCATCCAGCCTGATGACTTCCCCAAACTGGCTTGCTGCTTTTTCCAGTGAGTCCTGGTGCATCAGTATCCAGCCGGTATTGAAATACGCATCGGCATAGGACGGGTCTTTCCGCAGGCACATGCTATAAATTGCTTTCGCTTTTTCGTAATCGCCATTGTCCTGGTAAAACATGGCTTTGCCATACCAGGGCATCAGCTGTGTAGTGTCTGCAGCGTAAGCATTGTCAAAATACCGCAGCGCAATGGAATCCTTTTGGGCTGCATACAGGATCGCCAGCTGTAAGATCGAAGGCTGGTAGCCCGGATCTACCTGCACGGAGGTCTGGAAACTGGACATGGCTTTGGCCGTATCGTTCAGGTTTTTATAAACCACGCCTTTCAGGAAGTATGCTTCCGGGTTGTAGGGATCACGACGCAATACGGTATTGACTTCATTGAATGCTTTCTGGTTGTCATTCATGAAAATAAGGATGCGTGCAAATTTCAGGTGGGCAACCGGGTCTTTGGGGTCGATGC
>JAEUVW010000177.1 GCA_016786525.1 Chitinophagaceae bacterium | reverse complement strand
CCTAACCTGCCTGCAGCCTTTGCCGGATTGAAAATCGTGCAGATTTCCGATATACACAGCGGCAGCTTTGACAACCCCGAAGCCGTAAACAGGGGGATACAGATGGCCCTGGACCTGCAGCCCGATATTATCTTCTTCACCGGCGACCTGGTCAACGACCGCTCATCGGAAGTAGGCGAATACCAACCCATACTGTCCCGGCTGAAAGCACCGCTGGGCGTCTATTCCATCCTGGGCAACCACGACTACGGCGACTACGTGAGCTGGCCTTCGGAAGAAGCCAAGAAAAACAACCTGGACCTGCTGAAGAAAATCCATGCCGATATGGGCTGGCGGCTGATGATGAATGAGCACATCGTGCTGGAGCGGGCTAATGAGCGGATCGCTATTGTAGGTATTGAAAACTGGGGCGCCAAAGCGCATTTCCCTAAATACGGCAGCATGAAGAATGCCTATGAAGGCCTGCCGGAAAAAAATATTCCTTTCAAAATCCTGCTCTCGCACGACCCCTCACACTGGAACGCGCAGGTACGCCCTGAGTATCCGGACGTTGACCTCACCCTGAGCGGCCACACACATGGCATGCAGTTCGGCATAGAGATCCCCTGGCTGAAATGGAGCCCGATACAATATATCTACAAGCAATGGGCGGGCCTGTACCGTGAAGGGCAGCAATACCTCTATGTAAACCGCGGCTTTGGCTTCCTGGGCTACCAGGGCCGCTTCGGCATATTGCCGGAGATCACCTTACTTGAGCTCAGTAACGCATAACCATGCCAGCAGGGAAGCCTACATTAATTGTCATAGCCGGACCTACTGCAGTTGGGAAAACGGGTGTGGCTATCCGGCTGGCCCAAAGCCTGGGAACCGAGATCGTTTCCGCAGACTCCCGGCAATGCTATACCGGCATGAGCATCGGCACAGCCCAGCCTTCGGCAGCAGAGCTGGCGTTGGTCCCTCACCACTTTATCAATTGTTTTTCCCCTGCGGAGCCGCTTTCAGCAGCAGACTACGAAAAACTGGCCCTGGCTTACCTGGAGACCATTTTCCGCAAAAGCAGTTATGCCGTCGTCTGTGGCGGCACAGGACTATACATCAAGGCCCTTTGCGAAGGCCTGGATGCTATGCCGCCCGTCGATCCCCTTATTGAAGCCCAGGTCAACGCAAGCTACGCCCGGGAAGGAATGGCTTGGCTGCAGGAAGCAGTTGCCGAAGCCGATCCTGCTTTTTACGCCTCCGGCGAAACGAGCAATCCGTCCCGGATGCTGCGGGCCCTGATCTTCCGTTTATCGACCGGGGAAAGCATCACTGCCTACCAAACCGGTATGAAGAAAGAGCGGCCTTTCCGCACCATAAAGATAGGCCTGGAACTACCCCGTGCCGAGCTGTATAGCCGGATCAATACCCGTGTAGACCAGATGATGCAGGAAGGCCTGCTGGAGGAAGCCCAACACCTGCTCCCCCACCGGCACCTGAAAAACCTGAATACCGTAGGTTACAGCGAGCTCTTTGCGTATTTCGACCATAAACTCAGCTTGGCGGAAGCCGTGGAACAGATCAAACAGCACAGCCGCAACTATGCCAAACGCCAGCTGACCTGGTTTAAAAAGGACCAGGATTTCTTTTGGTTGCAGGCCAGCGATCCTTACCTGCATCAAAAAATAACAGCTGTATTGCCGTAATGCATTCTGTATCATCCTCATATACCCAGGTTACCTATCATGATGAGCAGTTCGTTTTACGGACTTTATATTGAACAATATTCAATATGGCGTGCTACTTCATTCCTTTTTTGTCAACCCTAAGTGATTTGTTGCAGGTATTATAGATGCCTGCGGCATGACATAAGCGATGTTATACTGGTGAAAATATAGGGAAACAGCTGCATGGGTCATTACGGAATAAAACACGCTAAAAAAATGTTGACAACCACCATTTTAAATAACAGACTGGAGTAATATGACGCATTTTCCGACCGTTCGTGAAATAAAACGACCGTTCGTGAAACAAATCAGGTCCTTATGATCGACACACCCTACTTTAGCTCCCAGAATGATGTGTTGGTCGGAATCACATCCTCTACTAACCAGTTTGAAACGAACGAAGAGTGTCATTAAACTAAAACAAATTTCGTATCGTAAAAGTGAAAACGGTAATTAAAGCGAAGGTTTCTTCGCTTTTTTTTATGGGCAAAACTGCTGCTTTCCGGCTTTCTGAAGATTTTCCCCCTGCTCAACCGCGCGTCAGCCCCAACGATAATATTGCCCCGGCCATATATCCGCCTTTGTCTTTATTTTTGCAGCATGATTATTGAAGAAGTACAGGATCTTTTACCCGCAGGTTTTTCCGACCAGTCGCGTGTGTGGATCTACCAAAGCAGCAGGGCTTTTATAGAAAAGGAACAAAACGAGATCAACGAACAGCTGGAACAGTTCTATGTACAATGGACCGCGCACGGTGCTCCTGTAAAAGGATGGGCTAAAATATTGTTCGGGCAATTCATCGTGGTCATGGCAGATGAAACGGATGTGGCGGTAAGCGGTTGCAGCACAGATGCTTCGGTAAGGGTGATCAAAAGTATAGAACGCCAGTATTCCGTCAACCTGTTTGACCGGCTCAACATCACGTTCCTGCGCAAAGGCAAAGCAGAAATGCTGCCCCTGGGCCAGGTTCAGTATGCTATAGATCAGGGTTTTATTGATGCCGGAACCTACCTGTTCAACAATGTCGTCTATACCCGGAAGGAATTGCTGGAAAACTGGCTGGTCCCCCTGGGCAAAAGCTGGCTGGCTCAAAAGGTAAACCTGCCGCAGCAAAACATCAGTTCCAATTAAAATATCTGCCTAATCGTACGCACACTATTGTATGTTAGGAATTAATTTTATTATCTTAGCCATCGAAAATTATTTTTAGAAAATGCAAACTCGCTCCTTGTTATTTGCCGGACTGTCCGCATTACTGATCGTATCAGGCACTTCTTCCTGCCGTAAGACCATTGAAGTCGGCAATAAGCCATTGATCGAGGTCATCGCCGGACCGGAATACTACCTGACGTCCGACTCTACCCTGGTGATGGACAAAAGGTATACGATTACCATGAAGGCAGACCGCGCCGAAGACCTGACGCCCAATACTTATTTTGAAATTGTGCGTACCTACTCCGGCGGCTCCGACACCACTGTATACGAACATTTCCTGGAAGGAGACGAGCAGAACAGCTTTACCCATACGCATTACTTTACCACGCTGAAAAAAGCGGGCACCGAGCGTTTCACCTTTACTGTTAAAAATAACTACGGCATTACAGGTCAGAAAATCATGGTGTTTACCGTCAAATAGCGCCATAGTTTTTTAAGATATTGTTTTGAAGCAGGTAAAATACCTTTGTGCAGCATATGTACAGAGGTATTTTTATCAATGTACCTGCCGGAGCGTACCCAGATTATTTCTTTGTCCATGAATTGCAGATCCAGTTTTTTTTGTTTCCTGCTGCTTGTTTTTTGTGTAGCATTCAGCTATC
>JAEUVW010000080.1 GCA_016786525.1 Chitinophagaceae bacterium | reverse complement strand
CGGCGTTGACACCACTTCATTGAGCAACCGCATCAATCAGCGCGTGAAATACACAGACACGGCATCGATGCTGACTCCTTATGCTACAAAAGCTAAAGTATTGGTGGACAGTGTAGCCCTGGCTGCAAACATCAACCAGCGTGTGAAATACACGGATACAGCCGCAATGCTGGCCCCTTATGCTACAAAGGCGAACCTGAAAGATACGGCCAGTGTGCTGCGCAGCCTGATCTCTTCATCCGGTGTTGACACCACTTCATTGAGCAACCGCATCAATCAGCGCGTGAAATATTCAGACACGGCCGCGATGCTGGCCCCGTATGTTCATTATACCGATACGGCTGCGATGCTGAGCAACTATATCAATTCAGCCACTAACGGTATTACCCAATCCGGAAAGAGTGTAAAACTGGGCGGTACCCTGTCTGAGGCCACTACGATAACGACCTCTGCGGCTAATACACTGAGCCTGGCTGGTCTGCAAGGTGCCGCTACTACGGATAGTGTTTTGATGGTCACCTCTGCCGGTGTGGTAAAACGCATTGCTGCTAACCGTATAGGCGGATCAGGATCCGGATGGTCTCTGACCGGTAACTCCGGAACAACAGCAGGAACTAATTTTATAGGAACCACAGACGGACAGGATCTTATCTTTAAAGTGAACAGCGTAGAGTCCGGAAAAATCACCGCTTACAACAACTCAACTGCCTTTGGTAGTACAGCAGCCGCGGCGTACCGCGCTACAGCGATCGGTTATGGTGCCAGCGCCAGTACGAATAATGCTGTAGCTGTGGGCTACAATACTGCGGCCAGCGGACAGGATGGTGTGGCGATCGGTAATGCTGCTACCGCCAGTGCCAATGCCACTATCGCCATCGGTAAGGCTTCGGCTACGACACAGGATGCGATAGCGATCGGTAACGCAGCTGTAGCGAACGGAAGCAATGAATCCATCGCGATCGGTAAAGATGCCAAAGCAACATCCTACCGTTCACTGGCTGTCGGTAGCGATGCCAAAGCAAGCAATAACAATTCTGTCGCTATCGGCTACAGTGTATCAGCAGGCGGACAGCAATCCACAGCCATCGGTAATGCAACTTCAGCCACCGGCACGAACTCTACCGTTATCGGTTATGGTGCCACTACAACACAAAACAATGCCGTTATCCTGGGTAACAGCAACGCCAGTGTCGGTATCGGCAACTCCGCACCGAACAATAAGCTGGAGATCACACAAGGTACTACCGGCAACTCCGGTCTGAGGCTGACCAACCTGAATTCATCTTATGCAGGTGAAACCGCTACCGGTAACTCTTCCAAAACCCTTACCGTCAATACAAATGGTGATGTGGTACTGACCAACGGTCTGAGTTTCGTAAACTCTACCAGCGGTACCAGCTACACCCTTTCTGTTGCAGATAACCAGGAAATCTTGTACTTTACCAGTGGAAGTGCGATCACGATCACTGTTCCGAATACACTGCCGGCCGGGTTTACGGTGGCCATTGTACAAGGCGGTGACGGACAGATCACCTTCAGCGGAACAAGGTCTAACGTATATGGTCAGTACAAGTCTGCCGGTAAGTTTGCCTCTCTGACCATCCAGACCCCTGTTGTAGGTGTGAACATACTGTCAGGAGAAACCAATTAACCAAAGCAACCAACCAAACCGGATAATGAAAAAAACATGTTTTATCGCTTTTATGCTGGCAGTAAATTGGAGTACTGCGCAAATGAAAGTCAACACCGTCAATACACCATTGCTGAGCCTGAGCTCGGCAATGGTGTACCGGTCCAATACCAGTACACTGCCATCCCTGAGCGGCGGTGCATTGACCCTGACCAGCGAGTCCGGTGGCTATGAGTCCAAGGCTGCGATCTTTACCCAAAAGATCAACCCTACCGGTAACTGGTGGCTGAATTATACCTATACCGCTTCAGGTGCAAGGTCCGGAGATGGTATATCTGTCGTCATTCACAGCGACAGCAGGGGAACCAACGCTGTGGGTGGATGTGGCGGATACCTCGGGGTGGGTGCGGCCAACTGTTCTTACGGGTATGCCATCAGCCCTGCGGTAAATTTTAATATGAATCTGTATACCGGTGCCGGAAATGTAGGGGTCAGCCTGGGAACAAACGGCTCCGTCGGTGGCTATGTGACTACAGGGGCTGTGTCGATCAACTCCGGCAACCCGATAGACGTGGTGATGAAATACAATGCCCCGACCAATGAGCTGACAGTAAGCCTGCGGGATGCCGTAACTGACGCAAGCTGGACGAGCACCTATTCTGTTAACCTTAGCACGGCGGTAGGGTCGAGTGCCTACCTGGCGTTTACCGGTGGTACCGGAGCCGCTACAGTGACACAGACCATTACCAAAGTCTATTACCGGGGTGCAAAAGGATAATCAATAATTCCAATGAGAAAATCTTTCTGTTTCATTATCGCCGTAGCAACATTTTCCGGGGTAACAGCCCAGGAAAGAGGCGGGCTTGTGGTGAATAAGTTCAGGCATACGCCTTTGTTACTCAATGCCTACTCCAGCGCGGTAAGCGACAAAGTAGAAAATGTAGTCAGTGCTGCCTACAGTCTCCGGAGGATCAACCTGTTTTACAACGGACCGTTGGTACGGGTACGGGTGAGAAAAAGCAGCACCTGGTACGAGTATGATATTGACTTTACCGATGACAATGAGCTGGACACCGTAAGCCTGAAAACAAACGTGGGTGCCCGTGATTCCTATGTGATCAAATGGTACGACCAGAGCGGAAATGGCAGGGATGCTGCCCCATCAGGTACCGCCACCTCCGCTATGCCCATGATCACCAATGGAGGGGTAATCTACCGGAAAGGGACCAATAACAAGCCTGCAGTGACCTTCCAGGATGCTTCGCAGGAATTATATTACACCGGCACCACTACCGTCCAGGTGGTCAACGCTGTCCGGGACCTGATCGGAAATAGCTACCAGTACCTGTTCTCAATGCCGGCAGATGCAGACTTTTCCGTGAGGGCCAGTGGCGGTTACACAGCAGCCTCAGGGGGCGGCTACAGTGACGGGCCAAACTCAAACGACTGGTGGTTCGGTGGGTCTATGTATGTGAACAATTCGGCGATCAGCGGATCATCCTCCGGTGCGGTAAGGGCCTTACATACCCTCGTTTCTATTGCCTCCTCGGCGAAATCCGGTACTTTTTCGATCAGCAATACCAGTTCTTCGGCCTGGGCAGACCGCGGTATGTACAATGGCGACGGAGTTTGCGAATTGCTGCTCCTGCCTTCTTCTTCGGGTATGAGTGTCAGCGCCACCCGCCTGGTGGTGCAGAATAACCAGAAAGCCTACTTCGGCACACCATAGGGGAAACACTGAATTAAGCCCTTCTTTGCGTTGCTCAAACATTTAATGGCTTAGTTTTGTACCCTTATGAAATTTGAGCAATACAACATTTCCCCCCTGATTAAAAAAAGCCTGGAGGAACTTGATTTTAAGAAGCCGACAGACATACAGTATAAAGCAATTCCTTCCATACTGAAAGGGGATGATGTATTGGGTATTGCGCAGACCGGAACCGGTAAAACAGCAGCGTTCGCGATACCGGTACTGCACCTGCTGCTGCGCCGCAGCCACCACAATACCCGGAAGCAGGTAAAATGCCTGGTGATGGTACCCACCCGTGAGCTGGCCCTGCAGATTGCAAAAGTGTTCAAAGAAATCGGTAAACATACCGGCCTGAAGATCCTCGGCCTTGTCGGTGGGGTAGAGCAGGCTCCGCAGATCAAAAAACTGGAGCAGGGTGTCGATATCCTCATTGCCACGCCCGGCCGGATGTTTGACCTGGTGAGCCAGAAATATATTGATCTGAGCCGGGTAGACGTGCTGGTGCTGGATGAGGCCGATCATATGCTGGACCTGGGCTTCATCAAAGACATTCAGGATGTGATGCGTTATCTGCCGCCCCGCCACCAGACCCTGTTTTTTTCAGCCACTATAGATGACAGGATCAAAGACCTGGCCTACTCTGTAGTGCGCAACCCGATCCGCATCCAGATCTCCCCCAAAGATCCCGTATCCAAAAATGTAAATCATTCGGTGGCGCACATGAGCATGGATGATAAGCGTTTTTTTCTCGAACGCTTTATCAAAGAATATCCTGAGCAGAAAATACTGGTCTTTGTACGGACCAAAGTGCGGGCGGAGCGTGTATTTGCGGCCATGCAAAGGGTAAACCTGCCGACACTCACCATGCACGGAGATAAAGAGCAGGCAGACCGCCTGAAAGTGATGAGTGAATTCAGGAACGGGAAAGTGAAAGTGCTGATCGCCACCGATGTCAGTGCCCGGGGCATCGATATCCCCGGCGTGGATTTTGTTGTCAACTACGACCTGCCGGACCTACCCGAAAACTATGTACACCGTGTCGGCCGTACCGGCAGGGGCGTCAGCAAGGGAAGGGCAGTATCGTTTTGCAGCCCGGAGGAGCAGCCTTTGCTGGATGCCATCCAGCAGTATATCGGCAAACCGGTGAGTGTGATGCAGATCGATAAAGAAGACTACCTGGAAACGATCACCTTTACGGAAGATACGCCGAACGACAACTGGCAATTACTGCTCGACGAAGCAGAAAAGGAAGAAGCGCAACGCCGGAAAAAGAAGAAAAAATAGGCATCTATACACAAACAGACCGTATGCTGAGATATTGTTTTTTGATCCTGTGTACCTTGATGGTGCTGCAGGCTAATGCCCGGCCAAAAGCGGAAACCAGGATCAGGCAGATCCTGAAAGCGCAGGAACAGGCCTGGAACCAGGGGGATCTGCACCGCTTTATGAAAGGGTATTGGGAAAGCGACAGTATGCTCTTTATGGGTAAGAAAGGTCCAACTTACGGTTACGACGCTACCTTAAACAATTACCTGAAAGGCTACCCCGATACGGCACATATGGGGCATTTCACCTCATCCGTGCTGCAGGTCAGGAAGTTAAGCAGGCAGTATTATATCGTTGTAGGCAGATGGCAGCTGCAGCGGAGCATAGGCGATGTCGGCGGCTATTACAGCCTCCTGTTCCGGAAGAAAAAAGGTCAGTGGGTGATTGTGATGGACCATACCTCCTGACCGGTTCTGACAAATTATCGTTATCTTACATTTTACAATGGTTTGTTTGTACGATCCGATCAATACCTGCCCCTATGTTTTATTGCTGCTGTAAAAAGATAAGCTGTTTTTTACTGTGCCTCCTGCTTTGTGCAGGCAGTACCTATGCACAACAGGGTCAAGCCCTCAAGATCAATCAGTACAGCGTCTCCTTCCGGTCAGACCTTAGTGCATGGAGCATACCGGCCACGGCAACACCGCAGCTTGTACTCATCCGTTTCGCAGGCTTACCGGGCCCTGCAGAGAAAAGCGCTTTGCGGGCTGAGCATATTACCGTACTGGACTATCTGAGTTCCCATACTTATTCGGCATTGCTGGAGCCCCTGGCCCAACCCGCAGGGCAAGCCGGCATTACCGGTATGGCAGCTTTCGAAGGGAGATACAAAATTGCCGCTT
>JAEUVW010000028.1 GCA_016786525.1 Chitinophagaceae bacterium | reverse complement strand
GATGTGGCGGGCTTCGTGTATACGCTGGAGGCGGTCTGCCTGAACAGCACGAATGCTCCGATGCTGATCAAAGGCACCGTGCTGATGATCCGATAAGATGAATGCATAATAAGTACTACAGAATGGCTGCAACATTTGTTGCAGCCATTCTTATAATCCTACCCCGATCTGTATGCCGCCATTGTGCATTTCCAGTCCGCCCTGAAACTCTTTGGTCATATAGGACTGGTAATATTCCAGGTACACCTTACCCAGTTTGGCGACAATGCCCCAGTTGTTGCGGAATACAGCCCGGGAGATTTCGGATGAAGTAAGGGTATAGGGACTTTGTTTGTTGAACAAACCACCCTGCAGGGTGGCGTCATAGGCCACCAAACTAATTTCGGGATGGTCATAGATATAGAGCTGAACCTTCCTGCCTTTGATCTGAAAAGAGGCATAGGGATGGTCGAAAATACCGGCCATGACCGTAAGGCCGGTATTCATTTTTGTCTGTACCGTGCCGAGTTTGGCCAGGGCTGTGGCCGATACATGGATGCTGTTGTTGCTGTTCAGCAGTTGTTTTTCAAAGGCAAGCTGGTAATTGAGCAAAAGGTCATTGGCTACCTGGTTCGGCCAGCCCTGCGGCAGTGCATTGGGTGTTCGTTCGTGGATGTAGGTTTGCATGGCGCCGGCACCGGCCCAGGAGCCTATAAGCCCGATGCTCCATGCGTTGGCCCATCGCTGTTTGCGGACCGTATCCGTCCCTACGGCAAAGGACTTCAGGGACAGGGTTCCGGCAAACGGCCGGTCTCCGTACAAGATGTGCGCCGGTACGTAGTCCGTCGGTGTGTAGGCGTTGTGCTCTATGGCCTGGCCATAGTATGCCTGGCAGCCAGCCGGAAGGAACATGATTTTGTTCAGGGGATTCTTTTTCAGCGCGGGATGTGCCCATTCCAGCAGGATGCTTTGGGTAAGGTAATAATCGGTAGCTGTAAAATAATCGTTGCCGTAGTTCAGTCTTATATAACGCTCCCTGCCGATGCGTCGCTCTATACCCAGGTTGTCGACCGCCTGGGCGCCTGCAGGCCTTGGGGTCAGCAGCAGTACGAGGATTAATAAATACTTCATCACTTCACATACGTTTGTAAACAGGGGTAGGTTCTCTGGTCAGCCAGTCTTGTCAAAAATATATTTGCTGCTGTAGAACAGTCCTTTGTTTATCTTAAAATCCGGTATGCCTGTGGTGGCGGGGGTCAAAATAAATCCCGTATTTTGCAGGAAATTGATCGGCTATGGAATTTAGCGCACAACAACTTGCAGATTTATTAAAGGGTAAAATAGAAGGCGATGCACAGGTAAAAGTGAACCAGCTCTCGAAAATAGAAGAAGGAGTTCCGGGATCCGTTTCCTTCCTGGCCAACCCCTTGTATACCCAGTACATCTATGGCACAAAGGCCTCCCTGGTGATTGTCAATGAGAGCCTGGAGCTTACTGCTCCCGTGTCCTGCACTTTGCTACGCGTGCCCAGTGCAGAGCAGGCTTTTGCCAAATTGCTGGAACTGTACAACCAGGTCAAGCTGAATAAAACAGGCGTATCGGCGCAGGCTTATATTTCAGAAAAGGCGCAGGTAGGCGATCAGCTATACGCCGGGGCCTTCGCCGTCATCAGCGATGGAGCAAAGATCGGCAACAATGTAAAGATCTACCCGCAGGTGTACATCGGGGACAATGTGGTGATCGGTGATAATACCACCCTGTTTGCGGGGGTTAAAGTAGATCGGAAGAGCACACGTCTGAACT
>JAEUVW010000415.1 GCA_016786525.1 Chitinophagaceae bacterium | reverse complement strand
GATCTCCATATACGGACCATCGGTGACCAGCTTGCCGGGTGTGACGACTTTACCATCGGCATGCAGGCGGTTGCCGCGGTCGATGAGCTTGTTTTGTGCAGCCATGCTGCCCATCCAGTCCATCCAGGCTTTCATAGAGGCTTCCATCGCTTCGGGAGAAGGAGTTTGGCCGGTATTTTCGACCCTGAATAATAAGAGAAAATCTTTCATTGCTGTATTGTTTTGATTGTTAGAAAATAAAAATGAGGTTTAGGCAAACTGTCCGGGTTCGTAGGTACCCACCGGTGCACCGAATGCAATATTAATGCGGTTGTAGCTATTGATGGCAATCACGCCCATGGTCAGATCGACCATTTCCAGTTCGGAGAAATGCTGGCGGGCTTCGTCATACAGTTCGTCCGGCACCAGGCCGCCATTGATGCGGGTCAGGGCTTCTGCCCAGGCCAGGGCCGCGCGCTCTTTACCGGAGTAAAAAGGGGCTTCCCGCCAGGCATCCAGCAGGTACAGGCGTTGTTCGCTTTCGCCTTCGGCGCGCAGGTCTTTGGCATGCATATCCAGGCAAAAGGCACAGCCGTTGATCTGCGACACACGAAAATAGATGAGGTGCAGCAGGGATTGCTCAATAGTTGATTTGGACAGGTAGCGGCCTACGCCATACAGGGCGCCCATGGCTTGTTTCCCGGTCTCGTTGACTTTGATTCTCGGTATCATTTTCTTGAATTTTGATTGTTATACCAGCATAACAAACGAAGGACCCGAAAATGGACAGGAAGCCGAAAATATTTTTTTCAGACGTGGTGGTACGGGGAATTGTTCAGGATGCTGAAGGCACGGTATACCTGTTCGGCGACGATGAGGCGCACCATCTGGTGCGGGAACACCAGGGGGGACAGGGACCAGGTCTGCCTGGCTTTTTCCTTTACGGCCTCGCTGACGCCGAAGGCCCCGCCGATCAGGATGACGAGTGTTTTAACGCCCTGGTTCATCATACCCTGGAACTGCTGGCTCCACTGTATGGAATCCAGCTTTTTGCCCCGCTCGTCGAGCAGGACCAGGTAATGATGCGGCTGCAGTTTTTTGAGGATCAGCTCTTCTTCCAGCTGCTTGGTACGGGCCACGTCGGTGCTCAGGTTCTTTTTGGGCACTTGCAGCAGCACCAGCTCAATGCTGTTCCAGGGCTTTGTTTTACCGAAATAGTAGTTCAGGCCCTGCTCTATAAAAGATTCGTTGGCTTTACCGACAGACCAGATCTCAATGTGCATAAGGCTTAGTTGAGCAGCAGGATGTTGACGGCGCGCCGGATGATGTTGAAGGCGATCTCGGCCATCAGGTTTTCTTTATCGAGGGTGGGATTGACTTCCACGATCTCCACGCAGCAGATCTTGTAGTTCTGCATCAGGGCAGCGATCAGGTCTTCTGCCTCCCGCTCTTTCAGGCCATTGCTGACCGGGGTACCGGTACCGCGGGAGATAGAACTGTCCAGGCTGTCTACGTCGAAGGATACATAGATATCTTCGCACTTGCTCAGGTGGGCCAGGGTCTGGCGCACCACGCTTTCAATGCCCTTACGACGTACTTCCTGCACGGTAACGATCTTGATGCCGTGTTTCTTCAGCAGGGCTTCTTCTTCTTTTTCATAATCGCGCAAGGCGATGAACACCAGGTCTTCGGGCAGGATCTTGGGTTCCAGCTTACCCATGTTCTTCAGCTTATTCCAGATGTCCAGCGTTTTGGCATCAGGATTGTGCACTTTACATTCCAGGTTGTCCATACCCAGGGCCGTAGCCAGGGGCATGCCGTGCATGTTGCCGGAAGGGGAGGTATAAGGGGTATGCATATCGGCATGGGCGTCGATCCAGATCACACCGAGTTTGCGCTTGGGATTGGCCATTTTAATACCGGCAATGGTACCGCCTGCCGTGCTGTGGTCGCCGGCAAATACGACGGGGAAGATGCCGGACTTGATGGTATCGGCTACTGCTGTAGAGACGCGCTCGTACATGGTGTGTATACCGTGTATCCTTTTCGCATAGGGGGAAGCGACGGGTTCGTACAGCAGGTTGTTCATATCAGGTACCACTTCGGAGGGGAAGTTCACGAAGAAGTTGCTCATAAAATCGAGCGCAGCGATCTTGATGGCGTCTATGCCCAGGCTGGCTCCGCGGGTTCCGGCCCCGATCTCGGAGCGTACTTCGATCAGTTTGATGTTGCGCATAGTGTGGTCTTTTGTGATAAAACAAAGGGTGAAGCCATGTCCACCCTTTATTCTATCTGTTTATAAAAAAGCTAAGCAAAAGCTTTTTCGATCAGTTCGTTCTGCTCTTTCGTATGTACTTTACCGAAGCCGGTAGCGGTAGAGGCGCTGGCCGGGCGGGACAGGTACTTCATCGGGAAGGCTTCGAAATTGGTTTTCAGGAAGGCTGCCGCACCCATGTTGGCGGGTTCTTCCTGTACCCACAGCCATTCTGCTTTCTTGTATTTTTTGTTCAGCGCTTCCAGCTGTTTCACCGGCAGCGGGTAAATCTGCTCCAGGCGCACAATGGCGACGTCGTTGCGTTTGTCGGCAATTTGTTTTTCGCTGAGATCGAAATACATTTTACCGCTGCACAGCAATACGCGTTTTACTTTATCTGTTTTTTCCAGGATGGGGTCGTCGATCACTTCTTTGAACCCGCCTGTGGCAAACTCTTCCAGTGTAGAGAAAGAGCGTGCATGACGCAAGTTGGCCTTGGGCGAGAAGTTCACCATCGGCTTGCGGAATTCCCATGTCAACTGGCGGCGCAGGGCATGGAAGAAGTTGGCGGCTGTGGTGATGTTGGTCACGGCAATATTGTTTTCTGCACTCATCTGCAGGAAGCGCTCCGGGCGGGCATTGGAGTGCTCGGGGCCTCCGCCTTCATAACCGTGGGGCAGCAGCAGCACCAGGCCGTTCATGGCCGACCATTTTTGCTCACCGCTGGTGAGGTACTGGTCGATGATGATCTGCGCGCCGTTGGCGAAGTCGCCATATTGCGCTTCCCAGATGGTCAGGGAATTAGGATTGGCCATGGCATAGCCGTATTCAAAACCCAGCACGGCATATTCGCTGAGCAGGGAATTGTAAATATGGAAACGGGCATCGTCTTTGGCCGCTACGGAAAGACGGTTGTATTGCTCGTTGGTACTTTCGTTGTACAGTACAGCATGACGGTGAGAGAAGGTACCTCTCTTTACGTCCTCGCCGCTGAGGCGCACATCGTGGCCTTCGGCCAACAGGGTCGCATAGGCCAGCAATTCGCCGGTAGCCCAGTCGATCTTGCCTTCGGTGTCGAACAGTTTTACTTTATCCTGCAGCAATTTGTCGATCTTACGCAGGGGTTTGAATTCTTCCGGCGTTTTCATGATCGCGGTAAAGATCTCTTTTACTTTATCTGCGGCCACTGCCGTTACGGGCGACTCTCCGAAATCAGCTTCTGTAGCGGTGCGCAGGTTTTTCCAGGCGGTATCCGGCTCCTGGTAGCTGTAGGGTAAAGGATTTTGCTTTACTCCGTCCAGGCGCTTCTGCAGGTCGTCCCAGAATGTTTTTTCCAGTTCTTTGGCCAGTGTCTGCGCTTCTTTATCGGCATTGTTCAGCAGGAACTCTGCATAAATGTCGCGAATGTTCTTGTGTTTTTCGATGACGCCATACATGCTGGGCTGGGTGAACTTGGGCTCGTCGCCTTCGTTGTGCCCGAAGCGGCGGTAACACACCATATCGATGAATACGTCGTCGTTGAATTGCTGGCGGTACTCTACGGCCAGCATACAGGCGCGGACGACGGCTTCCGGGTCGTCGCCGTTTACATGGAGTACGGGCACCTGCACCATAGAGGCAATGCTGGTGCTGTAGTCGGAAGAACGGGCGTCGGAGAAGTCGGTGGTGAAACCGATCTGGTTGTTGATGACAAAGTGTATGGTACCGCCGTTGTTGTAGCCTTCGAGTTTGCTCATCTGCAGCAGCTCGTAGATAATACCCTGCCCCGCTACGGCAGCGTCGCCGTGGATGAGGATGGGCAGTACTTTAGCGTATTCGTTGTTGTACAAGGCATCGCATTTGGCTCGTGCAAAGCCCGCTACAACGGGGTTTACGGCTTCCAGGTGCGAAGGGTTGGGCGCCAGCTGCAGGCGGATGGTTTTGCCGGCGGGCGTCGTCATGTCTGAACGGTAACCCAGGTGGTATTTTACATCGCCGCTGCCCATAGAGCTGTCTTTGGGGATCACACCTTCAAACTCAGAGAAGATCTGGTCGTAGGTCTTGCCCATAGTGTTGGCCAATACGTTCAGGCGTCCGCGGTGGGCCATACCGATCACGACTTCCTGCACCCCGGCATCAGCGGCACGGCTGATGATAAAGTCCAGTGCGGGAATGGTGCTTTCGCCCCCATCCAGGCCAAAGCGTTTCTGGCCAATGTATTTCATATGCAGGAACTTCTCAAAGATCACAGCTTCGTTCAGTTTCTCCAATACCCGGCGGCGTGTAGGCTGGGTAATTTCTTCCATCATCAGGCTTTCGTAGCGCTGGCGGACCCATTGCTGCTTTTTGCTGTTGTTGATGTAGGTATATTCGATACCGATATGGCCGGTATAAATCTTTTTCAGTTTGGCGATGATGTCCGCCAGTGTTGCATTCGGCAGGCCGATAAAGCTACCGGCAGCAAAACTGCTGTTCAGGTCGGCATCGCTGAGCTGGAAGTCGTTGAGGTTCAGCTCGGCATGGCGGTCTTTGCGCGGGCGGATCGGGTTGGTGTCCGACAACAGGTGGCCACGGCTGCGATAGCCCTGTATCAGCTGATACACAGAAAACTCTTTGGTCAGTTGCTCGCCTCCTACTGCGGGGGCAGACTTTGCCGTTGCGGCGCTGCCGTTGGTACGGCCGGTAGCATAATCAAATCCTTCGAAAAACTTCTTCCATTCAGGATCAGTGGCTACGGGGTTTTGGGTGTACTCGTTGTACAACGCCTCAATATAGGATGGGTGCGAGCTGCTGAGGTAAGAAAAATCTTGCATTGCTTTTAAGGAATCAGAAATTATATTGAATATTATATGTCCCTAATCTGAAAAGGGCATCGAGCAAAGATAATCAGATAAAAATAATTCAGGGCAGGGAAAACAGGTTTAGCAAAAATTATAAGCAGTCCTTAACCAAAAAACTACTGACCTTTGCGCCTTCTTACAAAAATCGCTTTTATGAATTTACAACAGCATGTGGGCAAGGTGATGAGCGTATCGCCTTCACAGACGGGCAATTGGCTGCAATTCACATTAGAACATATTGAAAAAGGCTATGCCGTGATCAGCCTGGCGGTACGCCCGGAAATGACAAACCCCTACCACAATATCCACGGTGGTATGATGGCCTGCGTGATCGATGAAAGCATCGGCTGGGCGGTGGTGAGCCTGGAAAGCCCGATGAATTACACGACGCTGAACCTGAGCGTCGACTTCCTGTACGGCATCAAAGAGGGTGAGCGCCTGGTCGCCAAAAGCAAGGTGGTGCGCGCCGGTAAAAAGATCGTGAATGTGGAATGCCATGTGTACGACCTGCAGGACAATCTATTGGCCAAAGCCACAAGCAACCTGGTGGTGACGGGTATGCAGCGGGAGCGAATTGAGGACAATTAGTTAATTAGGCAATTAGTTAATCAGGCAATTGGGTTGATTTGAAGGATTGGAAATGTGGGCAATGTGTTGAAGGTGGTAATTCGACAATCAGTTAATTGGGCAATTAGTTAATCAGGCAATTGGGTTGATTTGAAGGATTGGGAATGTGGGCAATGTGTTGAAGGTGGCAATTCGATTTGAAGATGTGCCGGTTTGAAGAGTTGAAAGACGGTGCTTAGTGCATCATAACAATAAAAT
>JAEUVW010000366.1 GCA_016786525.1 Chitinophagaceae bacterium | reverse complement strand
CATAGGTAGGCAATAGTGTTTTATGGATCACTTTCGCGATCTGCTTTTCTTGCAGGAAATACACAGAGTTGTGCAGATCTTTCCCCTCCGGCTTTTCATTGCGCGCAGGTGCCCCGACCAGTATCGCGATACCCTTAGCCTCTGCTGCAATCTGTTGCACCGCCGACATCGATTGCTCGATGAAGTCGTTAAACTCCAGAAAATCCCTGGGAGGATATCCGCACACGCACAATTCCGAAAACACGACCAGGTCTGCTCCCTGCGCTTTCGCATCGCGCACGGCCTTAATAATTTTATTTGTGTTCGCTTCGAAATTGCCGATATGATAATTCTGTTGTGCCAGTACGATCTTCACTTGGTCAATGATTTTTATACGCGTTAAAATTAGCGGATTCGCTGGGTCCGGGCATCAAAAACATTTCTGAAAGTTGTACCTTATACAGGGTAATGGGCAATTCAAATGATACGAAAGCAACATCCCCCGCCCGCTCATCGCTGAGGAGCGTGCTGTAGCCTTCAACAGCAAATCGCCTCTTGAAAATGGGATGATTTGTTTGCCCTCATCCGGCTTTCTGTTGATCTGAATGGCGGCCAGGCCCTGAAAAAACCACAAGGAAAGGGATTGCTTATTCAAAAATCATCATCCCTATAAGATGGAAAGCAGCAGCGATGAACTGCACTTATTGCTGTAATCCCAATACGTGTAAGCTACCACAAAGAGCACTAAGGAAAGCCACAAATACACTAAGCCAGACACTACTGGCTTTGCGTTCTTTGCGGGAAAACTTTGAGCCCTTAGTGGTCATTTTATTAAATATAAAATAAGTAATTATTACCAAGTGTCGCGTTGGCAGTTAGAAAAACCCGGCCATGAAGATTAATTATCTTCATGGCTCAGCCTTATCCCGGTCAAATCAACACATTTATAGTACTTTTACTGCCAATCAACGGCGTAAAGAACGAGTTATCCACATTCATTTCACATTATCCACAAACATAAAGTTAAACTTTTTCAAAATATGGCTCAAAGCCTTTACAGGCCTCACATCCGGCGGGTATATTTTTTGTGGATAATTCTCAGTGTTTAAAAGTGGTAGAAAGTGGTAAAATGTGTTTCTTTGTGTTCTAATTCAGAGCATAAACGAAGCAATGGCCAATTTTATCGGCGAATATGAACTCAGCATTGATGCAAAAGGACGTTTCCTTTTGCCGGCTGCCTTCAGGAAGCAACTTCCGGAAGGGGCCGATGCGCGTTTCGTCGTGTCCAGGGGCTTCGAACAGTGTCTCAACCTGTACCCCATGGATGAATGGACGGTACTCTCTGAAAAAATAAACAAACTCAACGATTTTAACCCGAAGGTCCGCGACTTCAAGCGTTTGTTCCTGAATGGAGCAAACATTGTGGAAAGCGATGCCGCCGGCCGCCTGCTGCTGACGAAGAACCTGCAGGAGCACGCCCGGCTGTCCAAGGATATTGTGCTGACCGCACAGGGCAACAAGATGGAGATATGGGATAAAGCCACGTATATGGCTCATATCCAGAGTAAAATGGCAGACTTCAGTGATCTGGCCAATGAAGTATTGGGAGGTGGATTTATGAGCCCTTTTGAAAATCTCTGATGATGGCGGCGCAGGAGTTTTACCATACGACGGTGTTGCTGGAAGAAGCAGTGGAAGGCTTGGACATCAAAGCAAACGGCATCTATGTCGATTGCACTTTCGGGGGAGGAGGGCATAGCCGCCTGGTACTGGAAAAGCTGGGGCCTGAAGGCAAACTGATCGCCTTTGACCAGGATGCCGATGCCTGGCGCAACAAGCCTGAAGACCAGCGCCTGGTAACGGTGAATGAGAATTTCCGCTACCTGAAAAGGTTTCTCCGCCTGCACGGAGCACCCGCAGTCGATGGCATACTGGCCGACCTGGGTGTAAGTTCTTACCAGTTTGATACCGGGGAAAGAGGCTTTTCCACCCGCTTTGACGGGCCGCTGGATATGCGCATGGACAACCGGGGGGAGCTGACGGCAGCAAGCGTATTGCACACGTATAGCGAAAGCAGGCTGCACCTGATGTTTGAGCAATATGGAGAAGTGCGCAATTCGAAGCAGCTGGCCAGGCACATTGCCACACAGCGGCCTAAAGCGCCCATCGCCACCACGCAGGACCTGAAGGTCTTCCTGGCGCCGGTGATCAAGGGCAACCCGCAGCGTTACCTGGCACAGGTGTTCCAGGCCCTGCGCATAGAAGTAAATGATGAACTGGGTGCCCTGAGAGATCTGCTGGAGCAATCGGCTCAATGCCTGAAACCGGGCGGTCGCTTAAGCATTATCTCCTTTCACTCGCTGGAGGACAGGCTGGTGAAACAATTTATCAAAAACGGCGCCTGGCAGGTCGAAGAAGATCACCTGGGCCTGGCGCCAAAACAACGGTCTCCGTTTAAAGAGATCACAAAAAAACCGGTGGAACCATCGGAAGCAGAACAAACGAAAAACCCCCGTTCACGCAGTGCACGGCTTAGAGTGGCAGAAAAAATATAAATGAGCGCAGCAGAGGACATACAGGACAAAAGCACGGCAGAGGAAGTTCCGGCAGGGGCAGGAAGTATTGCTGCTGAAAAACTGGACTGGCGCAAGGTACTGGACCGGATCTCTTACAAAGGGATCGTGAACAATGTGCCCTTTCTCGCTTTTATCGTACTGCTCGGTGTATTCTATATCGCCAACAATCATGCGGCCATAGAGACACAGCGGGAACTGGACAAGCAAAAGAAACTATTGAAAGAACTGAGCTGGAGGAATATGGATGCACAATCCAAACTGATGAATGCAGGCATGGAAGCAGAAGTGATCCGCAGGGGCGCCGGTATCGGCATGAAACCCCTGATGATGCCGGCTTATAAAATAGCAATTGATACAAACAAGCAAACAACAAAGTAATTGAACGTCAGGAGAGACATACGGTTTAGGGTGTACGTGGCATTTAGCTGTATCTGCCTGCTTGGACTTGCCATCATCATCAAGGCGGCGATGATCCAGGTACAGGACGGACCGACGCTGCGTGCCCGTGCACAGGACATGAGCCTGCGCACGGATACTTTGTTTGCAGAAAGGGGCAACATTTACACCGAAGACGGCACCATGCTGTGTTCGACCATTCCCCAGTTTGACGTACATATTGACTTTACCGTCATCAAAAAGGATACCTTTTACAAGCACGTAGACACCTTGTCCCGCAAGCTGTCCAACCTGTTCAAAGACGCTACAGCAGCCCAGTACAAAAGCGAGCTGGTCAAGGCGTATAAAGACTCTACCCGCTATTTTGAGCTGGGCAAAAAAATTCCCTACGACCAGTTCCTGCAGCTGCGCAGCTTCCCGATCTTCAATAAAGGGCAGCGCCGCGGCGGCCTCATCGTAGACACCCGCAATACCCGCGACAATCCTTACGACATACTGGCCCTGCAAACCGTGGGTAAATACCAGCCTGCGATCTGGCGCGACAAAAAGCTGGTGCGTAATGTAAAAGGCCTGGAAGCCATGTACGACAGCCTGCTCAGCGGTGAAAACGGCTGGTGCATGAAGCAGCGCATTGCCGCCAGCAAATGGGCTACCGTAGAAGGCTCTACCATAGAAGCCCAGAACGGGAAAGACATCGTCACCACCCTGGACATCAGCATACAAAACGTAGCCGAACACGCACTGAAAGATGCGCTGGAGCAATACCACTGCTGGAATGGCACCTGCATCGTGATGGAAGTGGCAACAGGTAAGATCCGCGCAATGGCCAACCTGGGCACGGACAAAGACAAGAACGGCCCCTACACAGAAGACCAGAACTATGCGCTGGTACTGGCCGAGCCAGGCTCTACCTTCAAGATCGTCACCCTGCTGTCCCTGCTCAAAGACGGCCTGATCAATGTAGAAGACAATGTGAACTGCAGCGGCGGGCAGAAACAATTTGCGCACCGCGTGATGCACGACTCGCACCACGGCCTGGGCGTGATGCCGATCAAGAAAGCCTATGCACAATCCTCGAATGTAGGTATGGCGACCCTGGCCTATGAACATTATTACAAGAACCCTGAAAAGTTCACCAAGCATATCAAAGACCTGCACCTGAACAGCAAGACGGGTATTGACCTGTTTGGCGAGCACAAGGCCATCCTCACCGAACCGCACGAAAAACGACTGTGGAATGCGGCTACCCTGCCCTGGCTGGCTACCGGCTACGGTGTCATGATCACGCCCCTGCACACCTGCATGATGTACAATGCGGTAGCCAACGGCGGTAAAATGATGAAGCCCTACCTCGTCAGCTCCGTCCGCGAATACGGCAAGGAGGTGATCCGTTACGAACCGACCGTACTCGAAGAAAGCATTGCCGATAAGAGTGTGATCGAGCAGCTGAAAAAATGCACAGAGGAAGTAGTGCTGACCGGCACCGGTAAACATATTCAATCCCCTTACTATGCCATTGCGGGCAAGACGGGCACCGCACAGGTTTGCGACAAAGGCATTCCCTACAGCGCCGGTGTGTACCAGGGTTCCTTCGTGGGCTATTTCCCCGCAGACAACCCTAAATACACGATGATTGTGGTAATCCGCACCAAACCGCATTCGCACTCCTACTATGGAGGCACCATCGCCGCACCGGTGTTCCGCATGGTGGCCGACAAAATATTCGCCAACGGGCAGGGTTCCTGGAAAGGCGGTGCCGTAGACAGCCTGGCCCGCATCGGTAAAGCCAATGTGGTGGCCAAAGCGTCCACTACCTTCAACCAGATGACCTTGCTGAATGCACTAAAACGCCCAATGAGCAGCAAGTTCAGCTCAGGTGCCATCACCGGCATTCGCCTGGACTCCAGCAACAAAGTGGTGGCTACAGAGCAGGCATTGGTGCAGAATATTGTCCCCAATGTAGTGGGCATGTCTTTAAAAGACGCTGTTTATGTGCTGGAAAAACAGGGGTTGCGCGTGCGCATTTATGGCAATGGCTCCATACAAAGCCAGTCTATAGCGCCGGGCAGCATTGCGGCTAAAGGACAAACCATCATTATACAATTGAGTTAAAAGAGGAAATGACCGTATTAAAAGACATACTGAATACTGTGGCGGTGATCGAAATCACCGGTCCTACAGGCTTTCCCGTTTCCGGCATCTTTATTGATTCCCGGAAAGTGGAAAAAGGCGCTGTCTTTGTTGCGGTCAAAGGAACACTGACAGACGGCCATCAATATATCGACACGGCTATCGCCCAAGGTGCGCAGGTCATTGTATGCGAAACCATGCCGGCACAACTGGCAGACGGCGTCACGTACATAAAAGTCAAAGATTGCACCCTTGCGGCAGGCGATATCGCAGCAGCCTACTACGACTTCCCGTCAAAAGACATGAAAGTAGTAGGGGTAACCGGCACCAACGGCAAAACAACAGTCACCACCTTGCTGCACCAGCTGTTTACCAAACTGGGCTACCCCTGCGGGCTGATTTCCACGGTGCAGAACCTGATCGGCACCAAAGCGGAAGCGGCTACCCATACTACACCCGATCCCATTGCCATCCAATCCTTACTGGCCCGGATGCGCGACGCCGGTTGTGCCTATGTGTTTATGGAAGTGAGCTCACATGCCGTACATCAAAACCGCATCCGCGGTATTGCTTTCGACGGCGCGATATTTACCAACATCACCCACGACCACCTTGATTACCACAAGACATTCGACGAATACATACGCGTCAAAAAGCGCTTCTTCGATGATCTGCCGTCCACGGCTTTTGCCCTGACGAACATCGATGACAAAAGAGGCGCCGTGATGCTGCAGAATACAAAGGCAGCACAGCATGCATACAGCCTGCGCGTACCGGCAGACATCAAAGGCCAGGTGCTGGAAAACAACCTCAGCGGACTGGTGATGATTGTGGACGGCCACGAAGCCCATTTCCGCATGATCGGCACTTTCAATGCCTACAACCTGCTGGCTGTCTATGGCGCTGCCAAATACCTGGGGCAGGATGCCATTGAAGTACTGGCAGCACTCAGCACCCTGCAGGGTGCCCCTGGTCGCTTCGAAAGCATCAGCTCCCGCAACGAGCAAATACTCGGCATCGTGGACTATGCCCATACGCCTGATGCGCTGCTGAACGTACTGGCTACGATACAGCAACTGCGCAACAACGCCGAACAGATCATTACCGTCATCGGTTGCGGTGGTGACCGCGATAAGGCAAAGCGCCCGCTGATGGCACAGGTGGCCGCAGACAAAAGCGACAGAACGATACTGACCTCAGACAATCCCCGCAGTGAAGAACCCGACGCGATACTGGATGACATGGAAGCGGAGCTGACGTTTGCACAAAAAAGAAAAGTATTGCGCATTACCGACCGTAAAGAAGCGATCAAAACCGCCTGCTCCCTGGCCATGCCCGGGGATATCATCCTGGTAGCCGGAAAAGGGCACGAAACGTACCAGGAAGTGAAAGGCGTAAGGCATCACTTCGACGACAGGGAAGTATTAACGGACGCATTTAACCTTTTAAACAAATAACCAATAGCCGATGCTGTACTACCTGTTTACTTTTTTACGCGAGCAGTTCGGGATGTTTGGAGCCGGTGTGTTCTATTACATCACCTTCCGCACGGCCATGGCGATCATCCTGTCGCTCGTGATCTCGATGCTGATGGGCAAACGCTTCATCAAGTTCCTGCAAAAGAAACAGATTGGTGAGACCGTGCGGGACCTGGGCCTGGCCGGAGAAAACCAGAAAAAAGGCACCCCGACTATGGGCGGCATCATCATCCTGCTGGCCATCATCATCCCTACCCTGCTGTTTGCCCGCGTCGAAAACGTGTACATCCTGCTGATGCTGCTGTCTACCGTATGGCTGGGTTTGGTGGGCTTTATCGACGATTATATCAAAGTATTCAAGAAAAACAAAGAAGGGCTTTCCGGCCGGTTTAAGATCATGGGCCAGGTAGGCCTGGGTATTATTGTCGGCCTCACCTTGTACTACAACCAGCACGTCACCGTCAGCCGTGAAGTAGTGAACGGCAAACCCACCCTGTACAACAGCACGGAAAAAATAGTTTCCGAACCGTATACGCGCAAAGACGAGAACGGCAGGAAGCACACCTATGTACAAGTCAAAAGCGCGATCACGACGATACCCTTTTTCAAAACGCATGAGCTGAGCTATGCGAAGATCGCATCCGTATTTGGCGAAAACGCAATGGGCGTGGCCACCCCGGTGATCTATGTCCTCTTCGTCATCTTTATCATTACCGCCGTCAGCAACGGCGCCAACATTACAGACGGCATAGATGGGTTGGCAACAGGGGTTTCCGCTATTGTCGGTATTTGCCTGGGCGTATTTGCCTACGTATCCGGCAACTACATTTTTGCGAACTACCTGGGCATCATGCACATACCGCATTTGAGTGAGCTGTCGATATTCATCGGGGCCTTTGTCGGGGCCTGTGTCGGCTTCCTGTGGTACAATGCCTACCCGGCACAAGTATTTATGGGCGATACCGGTAGCCTGGCACTGGGTGGCATCATTGCTTCGCTGGCCATCATCGTACGCAAAGAACTGCTGATCCCCATCATCTGCGGCATCTTCCTCGTAGAACTGGTATCGGTGATGACGCAGGTATCCTATTTCAAATACACGAAGAAGAAATACGGCGAAGGCCGCAGGATATTCCTGATGTCCCCGCTGCACCATCATTACCAGAAAGCAGGATACCATGAAAGTAAGATTGTAACCCGCTTCTGGATCATTGGCATTATCCTGTCTGTATTGAGTATCGTAACCTTAAAACTGCAATAAACGTGTCGGGCCTTAAACAAAAACTGGTTGTGCTGGGTGCTGCTGAAAGCGGTATAGGCGCTGCCATGCTTGGACAGCAGCAAGGCTGGGATGTATTTGTCAGCGACGGAGGGAAGATAAAAGAGGCTTATAAAAGCAAACTGGATCAGGCAGACATCGGCTACGAAGAGGGGCAACATACAGAAGCACGGATACTGGCTGCCGATTGCATCATCAAAAGCCCGGGCATACCCGAAAAAGCGCCCATCGTAAAAAAAATACGCGAAGCACAGATTGAATTGTGCAGTGAGATAGAATTCGGATACCGGTATAAAGGTGACAGTAAGATCATAGCGATCACCGGCAGCAACGGTAAGAGCACTACGACAAAGATGATCTACCACACGCTGGCCACCGCAGGCTACGATGTAAGCATGGTCGGCAATATCGGCAAGAGCTTTGCCCTGCAGATAGCCGAAGCCCCTACAGCCTGGTACGTCATCGAAGTAAGCAGTTTCCAGCTCGACGACATACAGAGCTTCCGGCCGGACATCGCGCTGCTGCTGAACATCAGCCCCGACCACCTGGACCGTTACAATTACCGCTACGAGGACTACATCGCGGCAAAATTCAGGATCACCGCCTACCAGCAGGAAAGCGATGTGTTCATTACCAACAGAGACGACAAAGAGATCAACAACTACTTAGCAGCAAACCCTATTCACGCACGAACAATATATTTTACGATGAGCGAACAAAGCAAGCCTAACACAGACGGAGCATTTATAGACAATGAACAGATCCACATCAAATACGATGGAGAAGACACCTCCATGTCTATTCACGACTTATCTGTAAAAGGCAAACACAACCAGTACAACAGCATGGCAGCAGGCATTTCAGCAAGAACAGCGGGCATCAGGAGCGCGAAGATCAGGGAGAGTTTTTCCACATTTGAGGGCATTGCCCACCGTTTGGAATTTGTTGCTACCGTGCGCGGCGTGGATTTTATCAACGACAGTAAAGCCACCAATGTCAACTCTGTATGGTTTGCGCTGGAAAGCATGAAGAAGCCCGTAGTACTGATCCTCGGTGGCCAGGACAAAGGAAACGACTACAACGAGATCAAAGACCTGGTAGCAGAGAAAGTAAAAGCAATTGTCTGCCTCGGAATCGATAATAAAAATATACACGACTTTTTTGGCTCAATGGTTCCTACTATCGTAGACACACAAAGCGCCAAAGATGCCGTACTCGCAGCATATTCGCTTGCGGAAAAAAATGATGTGGTCCTGCTGGCACCCGCCTGTGCCAGTTTCGACCTGTTCCAGAATTACGAAGACCGTGGCGACCAGTTTAAAGAAGCCGTAAGAAGCCTGTAAGCAACAGAACATGCAACAGATACTCAGACATATCAAAGGAGATAAAGTAATATGGTCCATCGTATTGCTGCTGTCTCTTTTTGGCCTGCTGGTGGTGTACAGCGCTACCGGCACCCTCGCCTACAAGCTGGACAAGAATGCCAGTTTCTTCATGATGAAGCAACTGGCCCTGATTGTATTTGGCCTGGGCCTGATCATACTGGTGCACAAGATCAACTATGCGAAATTCTCCAAGATATCCGTGCTGATGTACCTGCTGAGCATCCCCTTGTTGTTGTACACCATGTTCTTCGGGGCCGATATCAATGAAGGTTCGCGCTGGATTACCATACCGATCGTCCACATTACCTTCCAGTCTTCCGACTTTGCCAAGCTGGCCCTGTTTATGTACCTGGCCCGCCTGCTGAGTATCAAGCAGAATGTGATCAAAGACTTCAGGAAAGGATTCATACCCGTACTGACACCCGTATTGGTGATCTGTGGCCTGATTGCCCCGGAAAACCTGTCCACAGCCCTGCTGCTGGGCGCTACCTGCTGCATCCTGTTCTTTATCGGCCGCGTCCAGGTGAAGCACATTATGCTTTTAGCCCTCGTGGGCATTATCGGTATCGTGGTGCTGATCGGTGTTTCCAAAGCATTCGACTTTGGCCGCGGAGCTACCTGGGTCAAACGGATTGAAGACTTCCGGGGCAAAGACGCCAGCGGGGTGAAGAAAGAAGACCCTTTCCAGGTACAGCAGGCCAAGATCGCGATTGCGAATGGCGGCGTTACCGGACGCGGGCCGGGCAACAGCCAGCAGCGCAATTTCCTGCCGCACCCCTACTCTGATTTTATTTATGCGATTGTCATCGAAGAATATGGCCTGATGGGCGGAGCAGCTATTGTGTTTTTGTACCTGCTGTTCCTGTGGCGATGCATTATCCTCTTCCGGCGCTGCCCCTATGCCTTTGGGGCTTTCCTGGCAGTAGGGCTAAGCATTACACTGGTATTCCAGGCTATGCTGAATATGGCGGTAACGGTACACCTGGTGCCGGTAACCGGGCTTACGCTGCCCATGGTGAGCATGGGCGGATCATCGATACTCTTTACCAGTGTATCCTTCGGTATTATCCTGAGCATCAGCCGCTACGTGGACGAGATGGAAGGTGATGCGCAGGCCAACGCAAAAGGACAATCGAAATTGTTTATACAACAGGAAAAAACAACTAAGAATAAAATAGCAACAGCATAAAACGATGCAACAAAAAGTAATCATAGCAGGTGGCGGTACCGGGGGGCATATCTTCCCCGCGGTAGCGATCGGGCATGCGCTCCAGCGGATGCAGCCGGGCATTGAATTGCTTTTTGTCGGGGCGAACGGAAAGATGGAAATGGAGAAAGTACCGCAGGAAGGATTCCGCATCGTGGGACTTGACATTGCCGGCTTCAACCGCAGCAATATGCTGAAAAATATCCTCCTGCCCATCAAACTGATCAGGAGCGCCTGGAAAGCCAGGGGCATTGTCCGCGATTTCAAACCGGATGTAGTGATCGGTGTCGGTGGCTATGCCAGCTTCCCCGTGCTGAACGCCGCGCAGGCCAAAGGCATACCGACCCTGATACAGGAGCAAAACTCCTTTGCAGGAAAGAGCAACAAAATACTGGGCAAAAAGGCAAAAGCCATCTGTGTCGCCTACGAAGGCATGCAGCAGTTTTTCCCCGCTGACCGGATCCGCCTGACCGGCAACCCGGTGCGGCATATGATCGCCAACAGCACCTGTACCCGGCAACAGGGGATGGACTTCTTCGGATTGAATGCTACAGCAAAAGTAGTATTGGTTGTCGGGGGCAGCCTGGGCGCCAAATCCATCAACGAGGCAATCAATAAAGACCTGGAGCAGATCATACAGGATGGCACACAGGTCATCTGGCAAACGGGCAAGCCTTATTTCGAACAGGCGAAACAAAGAGCGGCAGCATTTGGTACACAAGTGAAAGTATTCGACTTCATCCGGGAGATGGACAAAGCCTATGCAACGGCGGACCTGGTGATTTCAAGAGCCGGCGCGCTGGCGATTGCAGAGCTCTGCATCGTGGCCAAGCCCGTGATCTTCGTACCCTACCCTTATGCAGCGGAAGACCACCAGACCAGCAATGCTATGGCATTGGTCAACAAACAGGCCGCAATGCTGGTCAAGGATGACAAAGCAAGCGCTGAACTGGTAGCCGCTTTGAAGGAACTGAAACAAGACGAAGCAAGGCAACAAGAAATGAACAAAAACCTGCAGCAGATCGCGATCAAAGATGCAGACGAGCGCATAGCGCACTATATTATGAACCTGGCAACAGGCAAAGAAAGATAAAACAGTAATGAACGTACTCGAAATCAAACGGATCTATTTTGTCGGCATCGGCGGCATTGGAATGAGTGCCCTGGCACGCTTCTTCAGGCAGCGCGGCGTCGCCGTATCCGGGTACGACCTTACGGAAACAGAGCTGACCCGCAAACTGAATACGGAAGGAATTGACATCAGCTTTACCGATGATAGTACCCGCCTGGATAAGAATGCGGAACTGGTCGTCTATACGCCGGCCATCCCGAAGACCAACCAAATACTGAACTGGTACCGCGACAACAACTACCCGGTGTACAAAAGGAGCGACGTGCTGCAATGGATCACCGAGGCCTTCTTCGCGGTAACGGTGGCGGGCACGCATGGCAAGACCACTGTTTCTACCATGATCGCTTACCTCCTGCGCGAGGCTGGTGAGGGCAGCAATGCCTTCCTGGGCGGTATTGCCGCCAACTACCAGAGTAATTACTGGAGCAGCGACAATAAAGTAGCGGTCATCGAAGCTGACGAATACGACAGGAGCTTCCTGAAACTCTTCCCGGATATTGCCGTGCTGACCGCTATGGATGCGGATCACCTGGACATCTACGGCACAGCCGAAGAAGTAGAAAAAGCATTCATACAATACACGGCGAACATCAAGCCCGGCGGCACCCTCATTGCGAAGCACGGCCTGAAAAGGTTCTCAGAACTGCAAGGGTCTACGATACTGAGCTACAGCCTGCAGAACGATGCGGCCGATATCTACGCGGCGAACATCGTGCAGAAAAACGGGGAGTACACTTTTGATGTGATCGGCAAGGACTGGATGATCAATGAGGTACACCTGCCGATTGGCGGGATGCACAATATTGAAAATGCGGTGGCTGCGATTGCCGTAACACAGGTGCTGCAAGTGGATCCCCAAAGGGTGAAAACAGCGCTGTCTGGCTTCAAAGGCGTGAAACGCCGCTTTGAGTACATCATCAAAAATGAACACACGGTATTCATCGACGATTATGCCCACCATCCCGAAGAACTGGCCGCACTGATCCGGAGCGCAAAAAGATTGTTTCCCGGCAAGAAATGTGTGATCGCTTTCCAACCGCACCTGTACAGCCGCACCAGGGACTTTGCACAAGGGTTTGCGGATAGCCTGAGCATGGCAGACGAGATCATCCTGCTGGACATCTACCCGGCGCGCGAACTGCCGATGGAGGGTGTCAGCGCCGCCATGATCGCCGAAAGAATGAGCAACGAAGCAGTGACCATTCTGTCAAAAGAAGGATTGCTGGAGTATGCACGCGTTGCACCGGTACAATTACTGATTACCGCCGGTGCCGGTGATATTGACAAACTGGTGACACCATTAAAAGAAATTTTAGCAGCAAAGTAAATGAGCGAAAAGCGTAAAATATCGACCCGTAAGATCGTACAGACACTGGCAACCCTCGTGTTGCTGGCCGGCTGCGTGGTGGTGATGTTGAGCGCGTCAAAAGCGCAGGAGCAAAAGAAAATAAAAGGTGTGCGCATCAGTGTCGAAAATGAAGAAAGCTGCCAGTTTATCAGCAAAGATGAAGTCAACAGGAGTCTGTTTGAAAGAAGGCATATTAAACCCCGCCAGATAGCGATCAATAATATTGACCTGAAAAAGATGGAGCACATCCTGTCCACCAACCCCTGGATCGAAACGGCACAGGTGTTCCTGGACAACAACAGTGTGCTGAACATTGAAGTGACGCAGAGGGTACCGCAATTGCGCGTATTCCAGAAAAACGGGGATAGTTATTATATCGATTCTTCAGCGCATGTACTACCGCTTTCTGATCATTATACACATTATGAGCTGCTGTTCATCAACGTACCGGAGCTGAAAGACGACAGTGCAGACAATGCCTTAAAGCGCAAAATGATCAGCATCGCCAGCCTGATCAAGCGCGACACCTTCTGGCAGGCGCAGACCGCGGAGATCGTGGTGAACGGCCCGGACGACTTCGAACTGATCCCCGTGCTCGGCACGCACAAGATACGCCTGGGCAATGGCGACAAACTGAAAGAAAAACTGGAAAATGTTTTCTCATTTTACCAGAATGTGCTGAATAAAATAGGCTGGGACCGCTACACCGTCATAGACGCCCGCTTCGAAAACCAGGTAGTGGCATCGCCTTCCCTGCCCTGGAAAGCGCCGGTAGACAGGGCCCTGAGTAATATGAACTGGGTAAAATCCATCGTGGGAGACAAGCCGAAAGAAGAAGACATAGCAGCAATGACCATGCTGGCGCCATCAAACATGCAGGGCGACAGTCTGAAAACAAGACAATAAAAAATAACGACATAAATACAGTAAAAATGAGCAAGAAAGAACAACCCATTATCGTAGGATTAGACATCGGAACCACCAAAGTAGTTGCCATCGCCGGGCAAAAGAATGAATTTGGGAAACTGGAGATCCTCAGTGTGGGCAAAACAGAATCACAGGGTGTACGCCACGGCGTGGTGATGAATATCGACCAGTGTATTCGTTCGATACAGATTGCCATTGAAAAATGCCTGGCCAATAATGCTGACCTGGATATCAAAGAAGTGTACGTCGGTATTGCCGGACAGCACATCAAAAGCCTGCAGACTCGCGGAGACCGTATGCGTCCCGACACTGATTCTGAGATCACACGCAAGGAGATCGAAGGCCTGATCAACGATCAGAAAAAAACCTTTATCCCCGCAGGCGATGAGATCATCGACATTGTACCGCAGGAGTTCTTTGTAGACGATATGCAAACAACGCTTAGCCCGGTTGGCATGAACGGTGTGAAGATCGGCGCGAACTTCCATATCGTAACGGGCGACAGGAACGCGATCCGCAACATCAAACGTTGCGTGGAGCGCTCTTCGATGAAGACAAAAGACCTGGTGCTGCAACCCCTGGCTTCCGCTGCTGCGGTAATGAGTCCGGAAGACCTGGAAGCTGGCGTAGCAATTGTTGATATCGGTGGTGGCACCACAGATATGGCTGTGTTCTATGACGGCTTATTAAAACACACTGCTGTAATCCCTTATGCAGGGGTCAATATTACCAATGACATTCACTATGGATTGGGCGTATTGCGTGCACAGGCCGAACAATTGAAAGTGCAGTTCGGCACCGCGCATGCGGATCATGCGAACCCCAATTCCTATATTACGATACCCGGCCTGAAAGGATTGCCGCCCAAAGAGATTTCCGTAAAGAACCTGGCGCACATCATCCAGGCCCGTACACACGAGATCCTGGATTATGTATTGTATCACCTGAAGCAGATCGGCCTGGAAAAAAGACTGCATGGCGGTATCATCCTGACCGGAGGCGGCGCCAGCCTGAAACACATCACGCAACTGACCGAGTATGTAACGGGCATGAGCGCCAGGATCGGCCTGCCCAACGAGCATCTGGCCGGCGGTCACAGTGAGGAGATGGGCGACCCCATGTACTCTACCTGTATCGGTTTGATCCTGAGGGGTTACCACGATTTTGAAAACGGCAATTATAAAGCTTCCGAAAACAACCTGCTGCACATTAACCTTGAAGAACAAAAACCGGACATGCTGACCCAGCCGGCGAAACAAGAGGTTGTCTTTACTGAAGAACAGGAAGAAATGGGCAGGAAGAGGAAGCGCCAGATCGGCAAGATTTTTGACGGGCTGAAAGACAAGCTGATGAGCATGTTCGAAGACGAGGAAGACCGGAAATTTGATTAAAGCACACACAAATACGTACCACACAACTTACCCCCATACATTAACCCATTTTAAAAAACTAAGCAGTATGATACATTTTGAAATCCCCAAAAATCAATCCTCCATCATCAAAGTGATCGGAGTGGGCGGCGGCGGCAGCAATGCTGTAAACTACATGTATAACCTCGGCGTTGAAGGAGTAGACTTCCTGATCTGCAATACGGACTCACAGGCCCTGGCCCTGAGCCCTATACCCAATAAGATACAATTAGGCCCTATGCTGACACAGGGTCTGGGTGCGGGCGCCAATCCTGAAATCGGTAAACAAGCCAGCGAAGAAAGCCTGGACGATATTACCAAAATACTGAAAGTAAATACCCGCATGGCTTTCATCACTGCCGGCATGGGCGGTGGTACCGGTACCGGTGGCGCGCCTGTAGTGGCTAAAGTATGTAAAGACCTGGATATCCTTACCGTAGGTATTGTGTCCACACCTTTCTCTTATGAAGGCCGCAAGCGTATGGCACAGGCGCAGGAAGGCATTGACAGGTTGCGCGAGCATGTAGACACCATCCTGATCATCTCCAACGACAAACTGCGCCAGCAATGCGGCAACATGCCCTTCCGCCAGGCCTTTGCCAAAGCAGATGATATCCTGGCTACCGCTGCAAAATGTATCACAGACGTGATCACGACCACAGGCCAGATCAACGTTGACTTTGCAGATGTTTGCACAGTAATGAAAAACGGCGGCGTAGCCATCCTCGGTAGTGCAACAGCCAGCGGCGACAACCGCGCCCACGTAGCGGTAGAGCAGGCGCTGAACTCGCCATTGCTGAATGACAACGATATCAGCGGTGCAAAATGGATCCTGCTGAACATCAACTCTGCAGAAGGTCAGTACGAGCATACCATGGACGAGGCAGAAGCGATACAAGCCTATGTACAGCAACAGGCCGGCGACTATTGCGATGTCATCCTCGGTATGGGTAACGATCCAAGCCTGGAAGACAAGATCTCCGTGACCGTGATTGCTACCGGCTTTAACCACAAAGAAATCTCTGCGCAGTTCAACGAAAAAAAAGCAAATGATACAAAAGTAGTGGTGAGCCTGGATCAGAAACCCGCTGTGGCGGAAGCTGCCCCTGCACCCGTTGAACCTGTTGCCGTAGCAGACCCTATGGCACCCGTGCTCAGGGAAGGTCCTTCAGACGCCTCTAAAGAAGATATCGTTGCCAACATCGTGAACACCGTATGGGAGCGCAATCACACCATCTTCAATAACCCCAAAACGGAAGCACCTGCTCCCAAAGCCGAAGAAGCTGCCGAACCTGTTAATCCTGCTATGCAGTTCCAGGTCAGGACGGTTACCGCTCAGGAAGCGCCCAAAGCAGAACCTACTTTTGAACGCAACCTCAGCGAGCAGGAACTGGAAGAAAAACGCCGCTTCGAAGAACAGAAAAGGCAACTGGAAGAAAGGGCGGAACGACTGCGCAACCTGAGCTTCAATGTGCGTTCTACAGAACCGGTGAATACAGATGATTATGAAAATGTACCCGCTTACCTGCGTAAAGAAATGAACCTGGATAAAGGGGTCAACTCTGCAGATAAATTTTACAGCGGCTACACCGTAGGCATGAACAAAGAAGGAGAAAACAAAAACCAGGCCTCGATCAATACGATCAACACCTTCCTGGATGGTAAAAAACCGGACTGATCCGGCCTTACCCAATAGCAATACCAGAAATGCCCGGGCTATCCCGGGCATTTTTATTTACCGGTAATCTTCTTCCGGTGCTGCAGGCCCCAGAGGCGCAGCTCATCGATCAGCTTTTCCAGCGATTGACCATGCGGTGTAATGGAATACTCCACTATAGGCGGGAACGAGTCGTACACTGTCCGCTTGATCAGTTTATTTTCTTCCAGCACCTTCAGCTCTTTGGAGAGCATTTTATCGGTAATGCCCTGTATCTCCGTGGCCATTTGCTTGAAGCGTTTATTGCCGAACGAAAGGGATATAATGATCGGGATTTTCCAGCGCCCGCTGAGTATATCCAGCGCATCCCGCACCGGGATGAGCTTTGAAGCACATTCGGAAGGTTTGTGTGTTGCTTGTTTTAACTCTGTCATTGTTACAATCTATAATGCTATAAAAAAGTATAGTGCTATCCACAAGTATAGTACTATCAAAAGTATAGCAAATGTACATAAGTTTGCATCATAAAACTAAAAAACAATGGACTTAATTGAAAAACTGAACTGGCGATATGCAGTGAAAAGAATGAACGGCCAATCCGTTCCGAAAGAAAACCTGCAAAACATACTGGACGCCATCCGGCTGGCCCCCTCCTCTGCAGGCATGCAACCCTATCATGTGATCGTGGTAGAAGATAAGGAGCTGCTGAAACGTATCCACACCGAAGCTGCCCAGCAGCCGCAGATCATTGAAGGGTCGCACCTGTTGGTCTTCGCAGCCTGGAAAAACCTCACTGCAGCGCACGTTGACGAATACATTAACCGGATCGCAGAAACACGCAATGTACCCGTGGAAACCCTGGACGGCTTCAAAGGCAACCTGATGGGCCTGCTGCAAAGAACGGACGAGGCCAATCACAACTGGGCCGCCCGCCAGGCTTATATCGGCCTGGGCATCGCCGCAGTTGCCGCAGCGAACG
>JAEUVW010000306.1 GCA_016786525.1 Chitinophagaceae bacterium | reverse complement strand
AGCTTCCTGAACGGACGCCGGACGGTAGCCATCACCGCCGAGCACAAAAGGATCGTGAAAGGTATCCTGCACGGGGAAAGCGATACCTCCCGTACCGTGTTTATAGAGCCGGAAGAGACCATTGAACTGAACAACGAGATCTTCTCGCTGGAGCGGGCCGAATCGCGGGAAATACAGCGTATCCTGGCGCAGACCACCGCTTCTCTATCGGGCTACCAACCCCAGCTTTTTGCCTATTACCACCTCATCGGGCTCTACGATTTTATCCGTGCCAAAGCCAGCCTGGCCGTAGACATGAATGCCTTTATGCCCAGGCTCAGCGCGCACCCGGGCATCAACCTGGTGAAAGCTTACCACCCGTTGCTGTACCTGAACAACAAGCGTGCCGGTAAAACCATCGTGCCGACCAACATTACACTCGACAAGCAGCAGCGTATCCTCATCATCAGCGGCCCGAATGCAGGCGGCAAAACGGTGACGATGAAAACGGTAGGCCTCTTGCAACTAATGCTGCAGGCAGGCCTGCTGGTGCCCGCAGACCCGGCTTCAGAGATGGGCATTTTCAAACAGGTGATGATCCATATCGGCGATACCCAGTCCATCGAACACGAGCTGAGTACCTACAGCGCCCACCTCAGGGATATGAAGTACTTTATGGATTTTGCGAATGGCAAGACTCTGTTCTTTATCGATGAGCTGGGCAGCGGTTCTGACCCCAACCTGGGAGGAGCTTTTGCAGAAGCCATCGTAGAAGAGCTGGCACACAAACACGCTATGGGCATTGTGACGACCCACTACCTGAACCTGAAGGTGATGGCTGGCAAGGTAAACGGCATCTTCAATGGAGCCATGACTTTTGATGAGGAGAAACTGGAACCCCTGTACCAGCTGAGTATCGGCAAGCCCGGCAGCTCTTACACGTTTGCGATCGCACAGCGCAGCGGCCTGGATAAAAAGATCATCGACCGGGCCCGGCAACTGACGGAACGGGGTCACTTCAAACTGGATAAAATGCTACTGCAGACCGAACAACAGGTATTGCAGCTGGGTAATAAGGAAAAAGACTTGCAACGCCTTTTGAAAGAAAATGAAAAACTGAAAAAGGAGTTTGAGTACCTGAACGATAAAGAACGCAAAAAGCAGGAACAGGAAGTGATCCGCCTGCAAAACAAAATCAAGAAGGAAGAACTGGATTACCTGCGCGGCATGGAGCGCAACTTCAAACAGATCATCATCGACTGGAAGAAGAGTGAAAATAAGAATGAGGTGATCAAAAATGCAGAGTCCGTACTGTTTAAAAAGAAGCAGGTGCAGATGAACCAGAGCGCCGCCAAAAAAGCGGATAAGAGCTTTGAGCTGGTAGGCGGCGTTCCGAAAGTAGGCGACCATGTACGCAATAAAGTCAACCACCAGGTGGGGATCCTGTCTGAAATACGCGACAAAACGGCTACAGTGATGATTGGCAAAATGCCATTTAAAGTGTCGCTTGAAGAATGGGTTGTCGTGCGCAAGAGAGTAGCGGAAGCAGCAAAAAAGCAGTCTTAATCCTGCACGGGATCAGCCTGCAATAAACGATAAAGCTGCCTGCTCATTACATCGGTGTAATATCGATCTTCCATTTTCCGCACCCAGCGTATTTTCCGGATACTGTTGCAGAGAAAGAGCTCATCCGCATCCCGAAGCGTTTGCAGGGAGCAGGCCTGTTCCTCAAAGGGAACCCGGTGTTCCCGCAGGCAGGCAATGATCACCGCCCGGATGGTACCGGCCAGGCAGCCCTCGCTTAAAGGAGGAGTGTATACTACCCCGTTCCTGATCCAGAACAGGTTGGCCATAGCACTTTCGGCAACGCGGCCCTGTGTATTGAGTAACAAGACATCGTCCAGGCCCTGTTCTGCCATCATATCCCGGGCCGGGATAAAGTGCTTGTTGTGGCTGATCTTGCAATTGGATACTTCCGTTATTTCTTTTTGAAAACCCGGCAGCAAGGCAATCTCTATACCATTTGGCAACCATTCTGTCATCGGTTTTTCTAACGGAAAGGCTTCTATAAGAAATTGAGGAACGTAAGGAGCAGCATAGTCTCCGGTAAAAACCTGTATACGGATACGGACCAGGTCATGCAACCGGTTCCTCGTCATCATTTCACCTGCCTGCTCTGAGAAAAAACGCTCTGAAAAATGGTTCGGAATCGTGAATCCTAACAGGCTCATCCCTTTATGGAGGCGCTCCCAGTGCAGCGCTGCATACTCCAGCCGGCCTTTTTCGTACAGGTATGTTTCATATATGCCGTAACGCAAACGGAAGGAGTCGTCAGCACTCGAAAACAAGGTTTCCCCGCTGGATTGGATATGACCGTTCAGATTGCACCACATTTCGTTACTCATATCGCAGATGGTTTGGGGCTTTGCGCTTATTTTTGCCGAAAATAAAGCACAAATGCGATTTGACCAACCTGTTTCAGTGCAGTGGATAGCCGAATTTACCGGCGCGAGGATGATTGGCGATACAAACCAGTTATGCACCGGCATCAATGAGATCCATAAGGTAAGCCCTGGTGACATTTCTTTTGTCGACTTTGAAAAATACTACGACAAATGCCTGTATTCACCGGCCACCGTTATCATCATCAACAAGGAAGTAGCCTGTCCCGAAGGCAAAACGCTGCTGGTACTGGACGACCCTTTTTCGGCTTATGTAAAGATCGTCAAGCATTTCCGGCCTTTTGAACCGGCGCGGCAAATGATCAGCGACAGTGCGCAGATCGGCGAAGGCACGCAGCTGCAGCCGGGTGTCTTTATCGGCAACCATGTGCAGATCGGCAAAAACTGCCTGATCCATCCGAATGTAACGATCTATGACCATACGATCATCGGCGACAATACCATTATTCATGCAGGATCTGTGCTGGGTGCAGATGCCTTTTATTTCAAACGCCGGAAAGAACGTTCCATCCAGTATGACAAACTGGAGAGCTGCGGCAGGGTCATTATCGGCAACGATGTGGAGATCGGCGCCTGTTGCACGATAGACAAGGGCGTGAGTGGCGATACGATTGTGGGAGAGGGTACCAAGCTGGACAATCATATCCATATCGGCCACGGTGCCGTAATCGGCCGGAACTGTTTGTTTGCCGCACAGGTAGGGATTGGCGGCAAAGCCATTATTGAAGATGAAGTGATCCTTTGGGGGCAAGTGGGCGTCAGCAAAGACCTGGTGATCGGCAAGGGAGCTGTTGTGAATGCGCAGAGCGGCGTACCCTCCAGTATAGAAGGCGGACAGGCTTATTTCGGCAGCCCGGCTGCACCCGCAAAAGACAAAATGAAAGAACTCTTCTGGGTCAAGCAAATACCGGAAATCTGGAAACGCCTGAACCGGGATACAAAATAAAAATGCGACACAAAAAAACCAAGGGCCATTAAGGATGATTTCCTTAATGGCCCTTAATGATTTGAAATAATAAATAGCAGTCGGCTAAGGTTTTTACTCTTATTGTGTCAATCAATACCAGCTTATTTATCCGCCGGGTTTTTCTTTCCGGCAAGCAGCATTTCAATGGTTTTGACCACACGGGAAGCCCTGGTCTCCGGTCGTTTCGCCGAAACAATCCAGACGACATACTCCTTTCGGTGCGAATAGGCATAGGCCTCAAAAACAGCTTTAGCTTCCTGTTCATCCCGGAAAGCCTCAGCAAGATCTTCGGGCACAAGTACCGTTTTGGCCGTGGCGTCATAATAAGAGGCTGCATGATCTGCTTTGGGCTGTGGCTTTTTCTTTGGAGGGCTGTTCCGCATCAGGAAGGCGCTCCATTCATCGGAAAAGGAAACCAGGGAAAGCCATTCCATTTCCAGGCCTTCCAGGCACTCCCAACCCTTGTCCCTGGTGAGGTCGGTTTGCCAGCCGGAACTTTGTTTCGGGTAAATGATCCAAAGCAACGCCCCCGGGGCCAATGCCCTGAGTACCCGTTGAAGGCCGGTTTCCAGCTCAGCCTTATTGCTGACAAACCACTGCACAAAGCTGCTGTTTTGCTGCAGGCGGTACCGTATAGACACCTGCTCCGGCAGCTGTCCCAGCAAATCCTCATAATTGTCCGGGGCCTGTACGGCCGTGATCAGTGTACCGGGAGTAATCCTTAATTTTTTTGCAAGCATCATCATTGGTTTACCTGGTAAAAATGAGCCAGTATCGTTGCCAGCAGCTCTGCCGGTACGGTCTCCAAAGGATGTTTGGTAGCCGGCAGCATATACATATTTGCTTTGGGCAATTGCGCCAATACGGCCCGTGTTTCCGCTACGCTGACCATGCTGTCCTGATCACCGATACCCAGGAGAACCGGCAGTTGGATAGCGGCACAGGCAGCCTCGTCCAGGGGAGGACGCGCGCCCATGGTATGCATCATATCAGCCGTTCTGGCCAGCAATGCCTCCCACTGGCTTTGTCCATGCCGCTGTTGCAGCGCCTGGGCAAATTGTGGTACCTTTTGCTGCAGGGTATCAGGGTCCAGCATAGCGCTCTCTTTTCTTGCACCTTCGGGTGTCCAGTCAAACTTAGTGGCCAGGGTGGCTACTTTGCCCAGCAGCTGCTCTTTCTGCGCTGCCAGATACAGGCCAACATAGCCTCCCATGCTGTATCCGAACAGGTGAGGATGTTCCAGGTTCTTTTCTATGATGTATTGATACAGTTCCGCAGCAAACTGCTCGATGCCAAATAGTTCCTGGAAAGGCTCACCGCCATGCCCGGAAAAACTGAGGGTATGCACTTTAAACCCTCTTGCAGAGAGTGCCTGAGCCAGCGGCTGCAATTGGTCGGCTGCCCCTATGGCACCATGAAGTAAAATGATATCCTGCATACTGAGGGTCTTTATTCGTTATCCTTCTTTTTTTTCTTCTTCTTTTTGCCTTCTTTTTTCGCACCCAATACTTCTACTTTCAGCATACGGATGTCTTTATTCGGGCGGTCCATCTGGTCGCGGGGCTCCAGGGAGATTTTTTCTACAATGTCCATACCCTCCACTACTTCCCCATAGACTGTATAGCCGCCATCCAGCATCGGTGTGCCCCCTTTGGTTTTGTACACTTCCCGGTGCGATTCGGGAAATTTTTTACCCATGCGCTGCTCCAGGCCGGCCAACTCGTCTTCGGAGTATTTTTTACCGGTCACAATATAGAACTGGCAACCAGATGACGCTTTTTGCGGGTTGCCATCCCTGGCCATACCCAGGGCTCCATATTTATGATAGGCCGAATCGTTGATCTCGGCATCGACGCGGTAACCGGTCTCTCCGCTGCCGAGCATGGCCCCGGCTGCTGCCGTTTTCGAGGTAGGATCTCCGCCCTGGATCACAAAACTGGGAATGACGCGATGAAACAAGGTGCTGTCGAAGAAATGCTCATTCGTCAGTTTGATCATGTTGTCCCGGTGCTTGGGCGTCTCATCATACAGCTCCATAACGATGCGGCCGTATTCGGTAGTGATGGCGATCTTCGTGCGTTCGGCAAAGGACAGGCTGCTGCTCAATGCAAGAACCAGAAAGGATAAAGTGATCTTTTTCATTGTGTTTTATCGTAGTATTTTTTGTCGTTGATTTATTTAATAACCCATGCGTCTGAGTTCTTCTTCTTCTATTGTTGTTTTGCCTGCATGTTCATTTCTTTTTTCTAAGGGGACTGTGATCATTAATAGTCCTTGCAGTTCTGAAATACTCAATTCCATTCTAATAGGCATATTCTCTCCTATTGAATTTTTATCTAAAAAAGTCTTTCGGTTTTATAGGACGCAGCGCAAAACTCAAGCTCATAATCTCCTCTTTTTGCCGTAAGGCTAAACGTCCCATCATCTTCAGCTACAGTTCCGTTCTTTATTAATCCGCCTTGCGTGAGTTTCACAATCACTCCGGCAAATGGCTGGCGCAGTTCATCTACCACTATTCCGCTCAGGGTTATGCTATCTTCACCACGAGTGTTTTTTGAGACTGAATCCTTCACATAAGAAAGGAGGTTCTGTTCTGTCAAAGGAGCTTTGGGATGTGCATATGTTTCTGCACCACCAGCCATCATAATCGTTAAGCCCAATGCAACCGCAACTCTGTACAAATGAGTTGGTTTTTGCGGGGGAAAAGAAATATTTCTGTTGAGTTGGGATGAAAGCACACGGATACAGCGAAGATTTCCCTCTTGCGCTAATCGATAAACAGCACTATCGCTCATCCCGCTAATGTCGGTGAGCGTATGCCGGCAATGGATACAAAAGCGCCCGGAGCCGGAAACAGCCATTTCGTCCCAGCTTTGTGAGCAGGGTTGCGGAATGGAGAGCACAAGTGGCGCTGGCTTTTTCACTGCGGGATCTTAAAAACCCCAAGATACTGATTTCGAATGACCCGGGCAACTATTACTCACAGAGCACACAGAGGGAAAAGATACAAAGCCGCTTCACGATATCCTTAAGGTAAATTTGGCCTTAACGTGGAAAGAAAACCATTTTAGCGCAACAACCTGAAATCACAAATCAAACAATCTGAAATCAGCAATCCCTAGCGGTCTACCCAGGCCCCGTTATCCTTCAGCAACTGGATCAGTTCATCTACAGCGATATCGCTGGGCACATTCTTCTTCACTACATCCTTGTTTTTATACAGGGTAATCTTCCCTACCCCGCTGCCTACGTATCCGAAGTCGGCATCGGCCATTTCGCCCGGCCCGTTCACGATGCAGCCCATAATGGCAATCTTCACCCCTTTCAGGTGGTGGGTAGCTTCACGGATCTTAGCCGTAGTTTCCTGAAGGTCAAACAAGGTACGCCCACAACTGGGACAGGAGATGTATTCCGTCTTGCTGATGCGGGTACGGGTGGCCTGCAAGATCGAAAAAGCCGTATTGTTGGTAAACTGGCTGATGTCCTTTACCGGCAGGTAAGTACGGCCTTTGGTCTGCACATTGTCCATAGTAGCTGAAGCACTGTAACCCAGGCAGATACCATCGCCCATACCGTCCAGCAATAAAGCTCCGGTATCGGTGGCCAGCTTTACCAGGTGCTCATCAGGCGTATGTCCACTGCTGTCGCTGATGATCACCACAGGGTTTTCTATTTTCCGTTCCATCAGCGCTATGAACATTCTGCGTACGCTCTGCATTGTATTTTCGTTGGTACTGCTCAGGCAAAGCACGACATCCGGACCGATACGCTGCAGCTGTTCCAGTTGTGCCGCAGTATGGTCATCGCTGTAACAATCGAGCATCACGAAATTCATCAAGGGACTTTTGTCTGCTGCGCCTGTATATTCGCTGATAGCGAACAGGGGCATTACCTTTTGCCGGTCCACGGCGGTAGTATAGGCCGTGGCATACACCAATACCCGCAGGGTACCGGGCAATGCAAACTCCGGTATCTGGGTACCGGTGAAGATATAGTCTGCCGCCTGATCGCCGATATTCCACTTGTCTGTGGCTTCGTCATAATGATAGCCTACGCTTTCGAGTGTGCGGGGGCTAATGCGGCCTTCTTTGCTGAGATCGGCAATCACTACCGGCACCTGTGCTGCGCCGATATTCTGCACGGCAAATGTCTTCCGGCGACGGTAGGCAAAAGGATCGTAAGGCAAAGCCTGCACGGGAGCAACGCTGCTTGCTGCTGCGGTGCTCTCATATTTCTGCACCAGGTCGCGGCAAACAGGAATTTCAAATTCGGGGTCTTCGGTCAGGGATACCCTGATGGTATCGCCAATACCGTCTTCCAGTAAGGTGCCGATACCTACTGCACTCTTGATCCGGCCGTCTTCGCCGTCGCCTGCTTCTGTAACCCCCAGATGCAGCGGATAGCATTCGCCGAATTCTTCGTCCATCTTTTGAACGAGCAGGCGGTAAGCCTGCACCATTACCTGTGGGTTGCTGCTCTTCATGCTGAGCACGATCTGGTGGTAATTTTCGTCGCGGGCAATACGCAGGAATTCCAGGGCACTTTCTACCATGCCGATCGGGGAATCGCCGTAGCGGCTCATGATCCTGTCGCTGAGTGAGCCATGGTTGGTACCGATGCGCATCGCTGTCCCATACTCTTTGCAGATACGGACCAGGGGGGTAAACCGCTCCCGGATACGCTCTATTTCGGCATGGTATTCCGCATCTGTATAATTGATGAAATCAAACTTCTTTTTGTCTACATAGTTGCCGGGGTTCACCCTCACTTTCTCTACAATACGGGCAGCTACTTCGGCAGCATTCGGCGTAAAGTGGATGTCGGCTACCAGGGGTGTATTGAAGCCGGCAGCACGAACCTGCTTCCTGATCTCGGCAAGATTTTCCGCTTCCTTTT
>JAEUVW010000303.1 GCA_016786525.1 Chitinophagaceae bacterium | reverse complement strand
TGGTCGCAACCGTTTTACTTTGACGTTACCGATTATGCTACGGTGCTGAAAGACTCCAACAAAATCCGCATTCATTATTCCGGCTACTCGGGTGGCTTCACTGCCAACATCAGGTTTGCCATGATCGAAGGAACACCGGAGCGCGATGTAAAAGGAGTGAAAACGATGTGGAATGCGAGCTATTCTTATGGCAACACCGCCGACCCCATCGACGACAGGGTCGCCTCACAGACATTGACTGCCCCTGCCGGTACAGCCTCTGCCACCTACCGGATGAACATTACCGGCCATGGCAGCGATGCGACAGGTTGCTCCGAATTTTGCCAGAAGTATTACAAGGTGATCAAAGACGGTAATCCTATAAAAGAAACCCTGATCTGGAGGGATAATTGCGGGTATAACAACCTGTACCCACAAAATGGTACCTGGATCTATGACCGCGGCAACTGGTGTCCCGGTGACCTGGTGCACACCATCTTTCACCCGATCCCTGGGGTAACGGATGGCAGTACTTTTAACCTGGGCCTGAGTTTTGAGCCTTATACCTCATCGGGAGGTGCAAGCTATACCGTATTCGGGTCTGTGATCTACTTTGGCCCCATGAATAAAAAGCTGGATGCTTCCCTGGAAGATATCATCGCCCCGACCACGAATGAAAACCATTACCGCGCCAACCCCAGTGCAGGGCGCACGATCATCAGGGTGCGGAATACAGGCAGTACGCCCATTAAAAATATCGATTACGAATACGGCGTTACCGGTCAGCCACTGACCAAAATCAACTGGTCGACCAATATTCCACCACTCACAGATTCGATCATTGAATTGCCGAATAATGCCTCCCTGTTTGCCGCCAGCGGCAGCAACATCCCTTATGAGGTGAACATCATCAAAGTAAACGGAGAAACTGACGAAGACCTGAGCAACAACAAAGCGGTGACCACCTTCAATGCAGCTCCGGTATGGCCTTCGAAAATCAATATTACACTGCTCACCAATAAAGGTGTAGCTGCTTCCGGTTTCAGTCAGACGGAGTGGGTGCTGCTGGACGATTGGGAAAATGTGGTGAGCAAAAGGGTAAATAACAGCCCGGAAAAAGAATATAAAGATACCCTGACGCTGAAGGACGGTATCTATAAACTGATCGTTACCGACGCCGGCTGCAACGGGCTGAACTGGTGGGCGGCCAGTGCTGAAGGAGGGGGCTCTTTTGCTGTGCGTAATGGCTTGTTTGTCATCAGCACACCCGGTTATTTTGGGGGTGACTTCGGTTGCGGCTTTACACAGGAATTCCGGATAGGTACACCTTCAGTTTCCATCAGCGAACGCAATGCGGTCAATACGGTGTCGCTGAGCGTCTATCCGAATCCGGCATCCGATGCCGTGACTGTGGACATTGCCGGCCTGGCACAGGTCAAAGGGCTTTTGCAGATCACAGACAATACCGGGCGCGTGGTCGCTACGCAGCAGGTCTCGGAGTCTTCGGTACGCATGGCTACCGGCAGGGTAGCGGCGGGCCTGTATTTTGTGAACTTTATACCGGAGCGGGCGGATGTTGCGAAAACAAGTTGTAAATTGCTGATTGCACAATAAGGTTTTACCTGAAAATCCTATGAAACGACTTTTTTTACCGCTATGGTGCCTTCTGTTAGGCAGTACACTTTTTTTCGCCTGTAAAAAAGACGGCGACAATCAGAACCTGAAGGAGAAAGACACAAAGGCATATGACTTTATGTCTACAAAGAAAGGTTCCTGGTGGCTGTACCAGGCGGATGACGGGTCTGTGTTTTACCGTTATGCCACCGGGCAGGACTCGATGGTGGCAGGGCTTACCTTTAGTTATTACTATCGTATCGATACGACTTCTGTGATGAAGGAGCAGACACCGGAGTATTTTGGCAAGAACAAAGACCTGTATACGACCCTGATCGACCTGGACGGCAAACAAAAGGACTATATTACCTTTATCGTCCTCAAAGACAACTGGCATGTAGGGCAGAAGTGGGACAATGCCGAAACCAAGAAAATATCCGGCTGGAATGTGGATATGTATATAGAAAGTGAGGTAAAGAGCGTCAGCGATGTACTGGAGTATAACGGCAAAACCTATGACAGTGTGATTCATGTGTACAGCAGCCTGAAAGCCAAATCTGTAGCAATGCCTGCCTATATCCGCTGTGGCACCCTGGAAGTCTGGTTCAGGAAGGGTACGGGGATCATCCGGGAAAAGGGAGATATAGACATATTGAGCGGCCTGGTGAAAAAGAATTACGCCGATTACCTGCTGGATTACTATATTGAACCCTAATCCTTCCCCTTATTATGATTAAAAAGGCAATGCTGATCTGCAGCATTTTGCTCCTCGGCAACCTGTTCACCGTATTGCTCTACAGTTGCCATTGCGATGCGACGAAACACAGGTATTGCAGTGAACTGCAGTCTGTCCGTATATCGGTTCAGGATAACGGGGGACTGGAACCGCAGCCGGTTTTAAACCAGACCGTGTATGCAAAAGCACTGATCTTATCGATAGCGACCAACGAGGTAAAATACGAATGCCGGCGGCATACTCCTCCTGTTTTTTTCAACGCAGCTTATGCCATGTGCAGGGCCCCTGACAATAAAGATATATACCGAATTGATGATATGGTCGTCTTCCTGGACCGCGATTATGATACAGCACACCCTGCCGGTACAGACATCAGGGACCTGTGTGTGCAAAAGGGGAATGACTATTACCTGATGTCCGCTCCGGATGACACAAGCGGTACTTACACCTTTACCGTGCAGCTGGCCTATGAGCAGGTCTTACAACACAAAAAGGACACCCTGCTGGCCACTACCGGACCTTTAAAGCTGAGAAAATAATGAGAAAAACCCTGCTGT
>JAEUVW010000282.1 GCA_016786525.1 Chitinophagaceae bacterium | reverse complement strand
AAGTGCTGTACCTTATTATTCCCGACAACAGGGAAAAAGAAGTGCGGGTGCAGCTTTCCCGGCCTTCTGTTCAAAATACCAGGGTGCCGATCAGCTACATCTTATTCTCCGAACTCCGCCAGCATTGCGACGCACTTTGCAGGTTCGGCGACAGTCACCACATCCTGGAGAAAATTGCCAGATCGGTAGTCCAATGACGTCGTGCTGGTCAAAACCTGGTGAAACAGGAAGGAAAACCAGAAAATAGTTTAACGCTTTAAAATGCTTCCGTATGAAAAAATATACCTGTCCCATGCATCCGCAGGTCATCAAGGATGATGGTGGAAAGTGTCCTTTTTGTGGCATGGATTTAGTGCCTATCGCTGGCCCGGTAACCGCCGGCAAACACGTACATACTGATCAGCACCAGCAGAAAGGCTTTAACAAGCACCAGGGTCACCACGCCGGCGACTTTCTGAAAAGGTTCTGGGTTTGTGTGTTCCTTACTATTCCTGTGTTGTTGCTATCGCATGTGGTACAGCAATGGTTGGGGCTGCAACATTCCTTCCGGGGAGACAGGTTTGTGTTGCTGGGTTTGGGAACCCTGATCTATATCTATGGTGGTATGCCCTTCCTGAAAGGTATGACAGGAGAACTGAAAGCCAAAGCCCCGGGCATGATGACCTTAATCGCTGTAGCCATTTCTGTAGCCTACAGTTATTCTGTAGCGGTAGTATTCGGCTTAAAGGGAATGGATTTTTTCTGGGAACTGGTCACCCTGATTGATATTATGCTGCTGGGTCATTGGCTCGAAATGCGTTCTGAGCTGTCGGCATCACGGGCATTGCATTCCCTGGTCGCCCTGCTTCCCAACAGTGTGACCATCAGCAGGGACGGCGTAGCAGAGACCATAAGCCTGGATCAGCTGAAAAATGGTGATGTCATCCTCATCAGACCGGGAGAAAAAATACCGGCCGACGGCATCATCACGGAGGGTAGCTCCTTTATCAATGAAAGTTTGCTGACCGGGGAAAGCGTTCCGGTAAAAAAAGAAATGCAGGACCGCGTGATTGCAGGCTCCATCAACGGAGACGGTGCACTGCATGTAAAAGCAACCGGTGTCGGTAAGGATACCTACATCAATAAAGTCATTGACCTGGTGCAGGAGGCACAGGTTGCAAAGTCGAAGACGCAAAACCTGGCGGATAAAGTAGCGCGTTGGCTCACCCTTATCGCTATTGGTGTCGGGCTGCTGACCTTCATTTATTGGTACACCGGCTCCGGGGATATCGCTTTTGCCCTTGAGCGCATGGTGACGGTAATGGTGACCACCTGCCCTCATGCCCTGGGTGTGGCTATTCCGCTGGTCGTAGCGATTTCCACCGCACGCTCTGCCACCAGCGGCCTGCTCATCCGCAACCGGACAGCGTTTGAAAACACGCGCAGGCTTTCTACCGTTATTTTCGACAAGACCGGTACACTGACCAAAGGATCGCATGCCGTCGAAAAAATTATACCGCTTAGCCCTGAGTACACTGCGGATGATATTATTCAGTATGCCGCCGCTGTGCAGCAATATTCCGAACACTATATAGCCCGGGGCATACTGAATTACAGTAAAGCAAAAAACCTGGAACAATGGCAGTCCCGGGATTTCCGCTATATACAGGGTATGGGGGTTAAAGGCCTGGTGCTTGGTAAGCAGGTAGTAGTAGCAGGGCCAAACTATTTTAAGGAAAACGGGATAGCAATACCGGAGATACCCGCAGCGATTCATCAGGATACGCAAACGGTCAGTTTTGTTTTGATCGACGGTGAAGCTGCCGGTATTATTGCTTTGGCCGACAGTCTGCGGGAAGGTGCGCAACAGGCTATCCGGGATCTGAAGAACATGAATATCCGGTCCTTTCTCTTAACCGGCGACAATGAAAAGGTGGCTGCTGCAGTGGCCGCCACGCTTGGTATGGATGGTTACCTGGCCAATGTATTGCCGCATCAGAAACAGGAAAAGATAAAAGAATTCCAGGCCGGTGGGGCCATAGTTGCGATGACCGGTGATGGAGTGAACGATGCGCCGGCGCTGGCCCGGGCCGATGTAGGGATTGCTATAGGCTCCGGCACCGACGTTGCTGCCGAAACTGCCGATATCATCCTTGTCAACAGCGAGCCCCGCGATGTGGCTACGCTCATCAGTTTCGGCAAACGTACCTACAATAAAATGATACAGAACATTAGCTGGGCTGTAGGGTATAATGTCGTTGCCATACCGCTGGCGGCGGGTGTATTGTACCCGCAATTTGTACTGAGCCCTGCCATGGGTGCGGTATTAATGAGCGCCAGTACCATTATAGTAGCCATCAACGCCAGCCTCCTGAAATTAAAAAGCCATTAAGACCTTGTCTTAATGGCTCCTTGCTATGCGCTAAATCTCGTTGAACGTTTAATCGCTTAACTATTCTTTATCTGATCAATGCCACGGTTCAGCAAAGCCTCAGCCCGGATCATATCTTCATGCAGCACCCTGTCCTTATCCATAAAACTTACTTCTTTGCGGATTGCGGCATAAACCTGTTCCAGCACGGCGGATGTTTTTGCCGGGCGGCGGAAATCCATAGCCTGTGCGGCAGTCAGCAACTCTATGGCCAGCACACGCTGTACATTCTGCAGCACCCGGTACAGTTTGGTTGCGGCATTAGCACCCATGCTCACATGGTCTTCCTGGCCGTTACTGCTGACGATACTGTCTACAGAGGCCGGTGTACAATATTGTTTGTTCTGGCTCACAATACTCGCGGCCGTATACTGCGCGATCATAAAGCCTGAATTCAATCCTGCATGTGGGGCCAGGAAGGGGGGTAAACCTCTTTGCCCGCTGATCAGCAGGTAAGTCCTCCGCTCCGAAATATTGGCCAGTTCTGCCATAGCGATGGCCAGGAAATCGAGTTGCAGCGCCATCGGCTGGCCGTGAAAATTACCGCCGCTGACTATAACGTCTTCGTCGTGGATCACCAGGGGGTTATCCGTTACTGCATTCACTTCAGTCGTAACAACTGATTCGAAAAAGCGCAGGGTATCTTTTGTAGCGCCGTGTACCTGGGGCATGCAGCGGAAAGAGTAGGGGTCCTGTACCTGTTCTTTTGCCTGTTGCTGCAGCGCACTGCCTTCAAGATAGGAGCGGATATTGGCCGCCGTATCGATTTGTCCCTGGTGCGGGCGCAGGGCTTGTATGCGCGGGTGAAAAGGATCGGCCTTCATCATATATCCTTCTCCGGACAAGGCTCCGATCGCGTCGGCCCAGGCAGATAGCCTTTTGGCAGCAAGCAGTGCCCAGCTTCCGTAGGCGCTCATGAACTGGGTGCCGTTCAGCAAGGCCAGGCCCTCTTTGGCCGCCAGTGCAATGGGCTCTATACCTTCTGCTTGCAGCGCTTCAGCCGCATCCACAATATTTCCTTTGTAATGTACTTTTCCTTTGCCCAGCAATGGCAGGCTCAGGTGCGCCAACGGAGCCAGGTCTCCCGATGCCCCCAGCGACCCCTGCTCGAACACCACAGGAATAATGCCTTTATTGTAAAAAGCCGCCAGTCGCTCCACGATCAAAGGCCGAACGCCGCTGAATCCGCCGCATAGTCCTTTGATCTTTAAAAACAGCATCCAGCGCACGATCTCTACCGGAACCATGGCGCCAAAACCACAGGCGTGGCTGCAAACCAGGTTTTCCTGCAACAGGCTCAGGTCTTCAGGACTCACCACCACATTACACAGCGAGCCGAAGCCGGTGTTGATGCCATAATGTACTTTTCCCTGTTTCAGTTTTTCATCGAGATACGCACGGTTGCGCGCCACGCGGTCCAGTGCCGCTGCCGGCAGGCTGATCGTTTCCGGCAGGCCCGCTGCCGGTTGATCGAAGAGTAAATGTTCCGGTAATTCCATCCGGCAAATTTAGGGATTCTGTAAAATCGTTACGGTTTTCGAAACCTTATCCGTTCCAGAAATAGTAAAAATCCTACTTTTATCCCTATGACCGAAAACCAGGCCTGCAAACAGGAAACACAAGACATCCTTTTTCCTGAAAAATTAGGACACGATTACCGCTTCGTAGCGTGTTACGACTTATCCCTGCTGCAAACAAAGTTCAGCCAGCACCGGAGATTGCGTGTATTCAGCACCTATGGTGTGCATTGTGCACAGGCAGGCTGCGATAAAAAGGGGGTCTACCTGATCAAAGCCCGAAACAATGCCGGCGGATTCCATATCGACCTCTATACCAAAGATTTTGAGCTGATGACCATTGACCACATCCTCCCGCGCAGCCTGGGCGGAGACAGCAGTATCCAAAACCTGCAACCGATGTGCAACAGCTGCAATGCAAGGAAAGGGAATAAGATATAGGCTATTGTAGCGGATACGGTTTTGAAAACTTATCCGTTTAAGATTAATACATTTTTCTGCGTACAATGTCAGCAGTAAACCAACAACGATCAGAAAACTACCTCAATGATGAATGATTATTCCTTCAAATCGAAAAGGCAGGGATTTTGGGGAGCAATCCGTAAGTCTCTTTTTTTTGCAGTGGTATTCTTCTGCATAGGAATTATCACCAAATCTGGTAATGACTCTATTAAACACGTATTATTAACTACAGGTCTTATTTCCTTAATAATTAGTGTTTATCTGCTTTTTAAATCAAGATTTGCTATTGACGAAATAAAAATTATTGGAGAAAATATAATTTTCATTGGGCATAGTTTTAATCGCCACTGGTACAAAACTTTTAACATTAAAAATTCTACAATAGAAATAGTCTCCCGAGGAAATGGCAGAGGAAATATTGATTATTATTTTAAGATTTTTCATGGTATTGATTCTGTTAGTGTGAATAGTACATTTACGTGGGAATATTCTGTATTACTTGAATTTTTTAATACTTATAAAAAAATAAAGGAGGAGAAAATTTATACTTCTGAGAAAAAGCTTTTAGAAATAATGTTTAAGAAAGCTTTGGGGTATTCTAATCTGGATATTTTTATCAAGGGAAAAAAGTGAGTTTTCTATTAAACTTCGATGAATGATAAAGCAATTCCTTTTGCCTAATTTTGCACTCTGAAAAGGAGGACCTCTTGCAGTATATTCAACCTGACCGTATAAAAATAGGCGTGCTCGGCGGCGGGCAGCTGGGCCGTATGATGATCCAGTCGGCCATCAACCTGAACCTGCCGGTTTGTTGCCTGGACCCCGATCCCAACGCTCCCTGCAAACATATAGCAACAGAGTTTGCCGTAGGCAACCTGAACGACTTTGATACCGTGTATGCTTTCGGGCAGGATAAAGATGTGATCACGATTGAGATCGAGAATGTAAACGTAGCCGCGCTGAAAAAGCTGCAGTCGGAAGGCAAGAAAGTTTTTCCCCAGCCTGAAGTCATCGAACTGATCAAAGACAAAGGCCTGCAAAAATTATTTTATAAAGAGCACGATATCCCCAGCCCTGAGTTTTTCCTCATCGACGCCAAAGAGGAGATCGCGCAATATGCCGGCTCCTTTCCCTTTTTCCAGAAAATGCGTACCGGTGGATACGATGGAAAAGGAGTGGTAAAGCTGTCAGACCCACAAAACCTCGGCATGGCCTTTGACGTACCCAGCGTACTGGAGACCCTGATCGATTTTGATAAAGAGATTTCAGTAATTGTCGCACGCAATGCCGGCGGGTCCCTCAGCTGCTTCCCTGCCGTAGAGTGTGCCTTCAACCCTGAGGCCAACCTGGTCGAGTTTTTGTTTTCACCCGCTACTATAGATGCAGGCATTGAAAAGCAGGCCATTGATATCGCGAAGACCATTGCAGAAAAACTGGGCATTGTCGGTATCCTGGCCGTAGAAATGTTTGTGACCAAATCGGGCCAGGTACTCGTCAACGAAATTGCACCACGGCCGCACAACAGCGGGCACCACACCATAGAGGGCAACATCACCTCGCAGTTCGAACAGCACATACGCGCCATCCTCGACTTACCTTTAGGCGATACCGCCATTGTCCGTCCGGCGGTCATGATCAACCTGCTGGGAGAAAAAGGATATGAAGGAGCAGCCCGGTACACCGGCCTGTCGGAAGCCCTGGAGCAAAGCGGCGTCTATGTACACCTGTATGGTAAAGCCATCACAAAGCCCTTCCGGAAAATGGGACACATCACCGTCACCGACAAGGAATTGTCCAAAGCAACGGAGAAGGCCAGGGCCTTAAAAGAGACCGTAAAAATCATTTCTTAAAAAGAAGCAAAGCAATAGTATATGGTAGGCATCATCATGGGGAGCAACAGCGACCTGAATATTATGAACGAAGCGGCAGCCATCCTGACCAAACTCGACGTTCCTTTCGAACTGAGCATCGTATCGGCGCACCGTACTCCGGAACGTATGTTCGAATACGCCAAAACAGCGGATGAACGCGGGCTGAAAGTGATCATCGCCGGGGCAGGCGGAGCCGCACATTTACCGGGTATGGTCGCTTCGCTGACCGCATTACCGGTGATCGGTGTGCCGGTGAAGTCCAGCAACTCTATAGATGGCTGGGATTCGCTGCTGAGTATCGTACAGATGCCGAATGGCGTACCCGTGGCTACTGTAGCGGTCAATGCGGCGCAGAATGCCGGTATCCTGGCCGCGCAGATCCTGGGCGTACACGATACAGCACTTTTTGAACGCCTGAAAGCATTCAAAGAGGAACTGAAAGCAAAAGTGATGAAAAGCGTGGAAGACCTGAAGAAATAAGGGCCTTCCGCATTGTTTTAAAATTTAACCTTTCTTCCCGCTGGCGATCTCCAGCAGGTCGCTTTCGATCGTTTTCCGCGGCGCTTCTACAATGCGGCCAAGCTCAGTACCATTTTTCAGGACGATGATCGTCGGAACAAGACTCACCTTATAGGCATCCTGCTCATTGTCTTTCGATTTCTTGTTGCGGTCCAGCGCATACATTTTATAATTGGTATAGCTGCGGGAGTACATCATCGTTTTATACAGCTTCGGCAACAGGTTTTGGGTGTCCTCGCACCAGGTACCCATAAAGATGATCAGCTCGCAGGAGGGCAGTACTTTTTTCAGTTGCTCCGTAACCGCTTCGTCCGGCTTATAGCTGCTGCTGCCCATAGCGATCCAGTCGAAAGAGGCTTCGTCGTTCAGATCGTCGAAAGTACAGCGCCCGACAAACATGGTCTTCCCGGTTTGCTCGTCTTTGTTTACATCAAAGCCAAATTGTGCTTTTGCCGTTACAGCCAGTAATACCAGGAATCCGGTTAGTATCTTTTTCATATGCTATTTGTTTCAGATCAGTTTGCGCAAGGCGATCAGCTTATCCTTCAGGGAGCGGACCACATCCACCAGGCTGTTCTTTTTCAGGTCTTCGACTTTTGTGCCTTTTAACTCCTTGAGCTTTGTTTTGGCCCCGGCAATAGTAAAGCCCTGTTCTTTCACCAGGTGATGGATCAACCTGAGCTGCTCTATATTTTCCGGTGTGTATAAGCGGTCTCCTTTCCGGGTAGTCCGCATTTTAAGGCCGAACTGTACCGTCCAGAAGCGGATATGGGAGGTACGTACGTCAAACATTTTAGCCGTTTCGCCTATACTGTAATAATTTTTTTCTGCAGGAGCTTCAGCTGGGGCAAGCGTTTTGGCTGTTTTGGTCTTTTGCTTCTTTTCGGCCGGCGCTGCAGCATCAGTATCGCCATCCGCCGGCGCAGTTTCTTTTGCATTTGAGCGGGGAGCACGCTTACTTTTTGCCGCGGGCTGTTCGGCCGGCGCAGCTGGTTCTAAATCGAATAAAGTAAGGACACGCACACTCATACACTACAAAATTAAGCAATACCGCTTATTTCCAGCGCATGGTCTGCAGCATATGCTGTATGTCCGTGCGGATGAAGTCATTCAGCGGCTTCAGGGAGTCGGCATTGGGGGTGGTGTTGAAATACAGGGCTCCTCTGATAAAATGATGTACGGAGTCAGTGGCCACAAACTGGTATTTGGATGCCGCATCGCCTCCCCATTCATACAGGTATCCCTGTACCCCATGCTCATTTCTGAAAGAAAAATCGTTTTGGTAATCTGCTTTTTTCGTGTGGTAAAAAGACATGAAATGCGCATCTTCCAGCAGTTGTTCCAGCGTAGACTTCCCGCTGATCTCTTTGTAAGAAAGATATATGATACCACCCATACCATGAAAGTTAATGTTGATCCAGTAAGGATTGTCATGGTCTTTTGCAAAGATGATCGAATCGCGTGAAATCCGGGCGTAGACCGGGTATTCAAATGCATAAGGAAATCCTTCCTGTGCGAACTCCCTGTATTGGTGGCTGTCTGGTGTATCTACCCTGGAGTAGCCCCTTCGCTTCGGCGAAT
>JAEUVW010000241.1 GCA_016786525.1 Chitinophagaceae bacterium | reverse complement strand
CTGGGGACACTGACTTTTTGCCAATAATCCTGTGCCCCGGCGAGATGGCTGAGCAGCAAAAATGCAAGGAGTAAATTGATTTTTTTCATATTAAGTGATTTTAGCTACAACAAAGTTCCACGGTCCTTTTTCCCGGAGCTTATGCTTTTGCGCTGAAGAATGGCACTTTTTTTCCTGCTACCCGCCCACTTGCTGCCCGGAAAAAATGTAACACGATCGCTGCAATCCTGTAATCCCGCAGCACAGCTTTGCATGCAATTTTACCACAGGGCATTCAGCTGATTTTGGTGTGTAATAAGGGCTCATGTGTGCGCACATGGGCTCTTGCCTTAACCGCAAAGGATGGAGCTGCCAAAGTGCATCCGCGCACCATACAGCAGCCCGGAGACCAGCCAGGCAGACAGCGGATTGCTGCCGAAACCGACAAGAGATGAAAACAATAGAAACTTTTACAGACCGGTACGGATGGTACATCTGCCTGGCAGCGATATTGATGGGCGGGACGGTAATCGTATACATCATCATGCATACAGCCGCGATCGAAGCGGGCCCTTCCCCCATAGCCAGGCCGGAACAGCTGCTCAGCAGCTTTTTTCCTGTAGGCGCCGGCGGCCCTTTGCAGACCGGCACTCTGCGGCCGGCAGATCAGCCGCTCAATAATGTATAGAGCAGGATGGAGCGTCACCAAATATTCAGACAATTATTTTAAGCAATTGCCGCTCAGCATCGATCTTCCCGGGAAGGAAATTCCGCCCGGGAAGGATACTATATTTACGCGCACACCGTTTTAATGCCGTACTATCATTGTCCCAAAACAAACACAGACCGATATGATCAGCATCAGCCAGGCCACAAAAAATGACATCGGCATCCTGACCGACATGCGTATTCTTTTTGCAGACGAACTGGCCGGGAAACAAGACCCGGAAACCGAATCCGGCATGAGACGCCAGCTGGAACAATATTTTACCGAAGAACTCAACCATACCTACCTCTGCTGCTATGCAAGGATCAATGGTGTGCCAGGCTCCATTGCGGGCCTGGTCCTGCGGAAGCAGCCGGGCAGCCTTAAAAACCCGTCTGGCAAATGGGGTTATTTCATGAACGTGTATACCCTGCCGGAATTCAGAAGGATGGGCCTGTCTGCCCAGCTCATCAACGCCTTAACGGAGCAAGCGGCAGCGCTGGGCTATACTTCCTTTGAACTGCACGCGACGCCACAGGGGGCAAAAATTTACGAAAAAATCGGCTTTCAGCTGCACCCGGAGCCCACGTACCGGAAATTCATCGATGCCTGAGCTGGTGCAGACGAGCGGTGAACACAACTGGTATCCCTGCTCTTTTAAGGTTGCCGCCAAACAGGAAAATCCTGTGTCCCCGCTTTCCCGGCGGTATTGCTGCGGCAAGCGGTACAGGGCGGCAATCGCTGCGGCCTTGTCGCGGAGCAGGATGTCGGCATTATTTACCCCGGGCGGAAGCCTGCAGGGGAAATAAAATAAAAATGTTTATATTTGCATATAAATCAAATCTTTATGAACACAAAAATGATCGTCGGCCTCCTGTTCGCCGGTATGGCGGGTACAGCATCCGCACGCGAATCCAGGTTCCGGGAAAAACAGCCGCAGCCCTTGCCGGCACATGCGACAACAGAACAGGTGATCGCGTATTGTCAACAACTCAGCGCGCAGTTTAAAAAAGAAACCAATATCGGCCGTTCAGGTGCCAAAACAACAGCAGTTCAATCCCGCCTGATCGCAGATGTCTCTATCGATATCGGACCGGGCATTTCCGTCACCGACAGTGTACATGCCTATTATTCCGGCGCCCGGGGCGGAGACCTCAAATCAGCATTCATCAAATTTGATTCAATACGGGTCTTTTCCAGGTCCTCCCTGTCTACCCTGGACCTGGTCTCACGGTCCCGGCAGTCTTTCGATGCTGCGGAGAACATAAAAACCCGCAGCGAGCAGGATTGGGATGCTGCAAGTTCCGCTTTTACAGACAACAGCCTGACGGTCAGCAGCTACAACACGGACAACCAGGTCACAGCAGACAGCATACTGGAATCGGACGGTACGGTGCTGCAAATCAAATCGAAGCAAATCACCAACTACAATACCGCCAAAGATATCAGCGAAACAATCGACCAGGAATGGAACGGCAGCGGCTGGGATAATATTGCGCGCAATACCTACCTGTATGCAACCGCTAAAAAACCGTCGCAACTCTATATACAGTTCTGGAACGGCAGCGGCTGGGATACCGGTGGCAGGATGACGTATACCTACGACGGATCGGGCAACCTGAGCACCGAACTGATAGAGTTCCAGGACCTGTCTACAAAGACATGGGACAATTCCTCCTTCATTACCTACACTTATGATGCTGCCGGCAACAAGCGCAGCGAAAAGCAGCAGCAATGGGACTTTGGGACAAGCAGCTGGAAAGATTATCAATATTATGACAACCATTTTGACGCAGGCAACAGGCTGATTGAATCGATCATGAGCCTCGTTAGCGGCGGTACCCTGGATACGTTCAACCACACGGTTTATAAGTATAATACCTACAACCAGGTCACCGAAGAGCAGACCAACCCCTGGGACAGGACCCTGCGCAGCTGGAATGAAGACAATGGCTATGCCAGCCGTTACTATTATGAAGAATACAGCCCCACAGCCCTGAAGGAAACAGCGGTACAAGGCAGCATGAAACTGTTCCCGGTACCGGCAAACGACAAACTACAACTGGAGCTCAGCCTGCAGGAAGCCCAGGCCTGCAGCATCACGCTCACAGACCTGCAGGGACACGTATTGCAATCCAGCACCTATGCCGCCGGCAGCGTGCTCAAAGAAACAATCCCGGTCAGCCATCTCGCCCCGGGTTCTTACCTGATCACGATCAGCGGTGCCAAAGGCGCTCACCTGGCGAAACAGGTGATCATCGCACACTAAAGACAAGCATTCGTTTTATTATACAGAAGCCACCTCAGGGTGGCTTTTGTGTTTTGGGGAATGGGCGTGGACGGGTCTTTTATAGGGGGCAGCTATGGGACACGCTTAGCATTGCATTGATCCGGGCATCAGAAAAAATGGCGGTAATGATGCTATGCTTCATCAGGGGCAATTCCCAGGCGTAATACGCTTTATGCCTCCCCGCTGTCCGACATGTTCCGAAAGGCATGTCGAATGCGCAAATAAAAACGGATCTGTGATCCGTATCAACATCAGACATGTTTGCCATACGCTCGCCACAACACAGATGCCTGCGGCATGACGGCTTGAAATCGGGATACACATCCTACAGCTAAGCCCTGGCAACAGAAATTACATTCGTTCCCTCCGTCCTTTTTCGTTACCTTTATAGCCTATCTATTCACCCCAGCCGTTCATCCGTAAGAAGGGTTTCCGCGTTATCTCATTACTTCGTAGAAATATTGGCCTAAAAAAGCTGTTATGGCCTTATTTCTGTTTGTTGTCCTGCATTGGTACATTTCTCTTTTCTTTCAGTCGGTTTTTCATCACCGCTACGCTGCCCACGGTATCTTTTCGATGTCGAAAATATGGGAACGGGTATTCTTCATCGGCAGTTATATCGCCCACGGCTCCTCGTACATCAGCCCGCACACCTACGGGTTGATGCACCGTTTGCATCACGAGCATACCGATACCCCCGAAGACCCGCACTCCCCGTCCAATTCGACCAATGTGCTGGCCATGCTGGTACAGACACGGAATAACTATTACGATATCCACAGCGGCAGTGTGGTGCCGGAAAAAAAATACTTTAAGAACCTGCCCTGCTGGGAAAGCATGGACCGACTGGCCCACAACTGGATTTCCCGGATTGTATGGATCCTGATCTACGCCCTGGTCTACTATACCCTGGCGCCCAGCTGGTGGTTTTTTATCCTTCTGCCGCTCACCTGTGCGCTGAGTTCTGTACAGGGAGCCATTGTCAACTGGTGGGCACACCGGCTCGGCTATACGAATTTTGCAGTGAGCAACACCTCCGTAAATATTTTGCGTTTCGACATTTTTTTTATGGGAGAAGCCTACCACAACAACCATCATAAAAACCCTTCGTATGCGAACAACGCGCACCGGAAAAGCGAATGGGACATGGGCTATCAATGCATGAAGATCATGGATAAACTAGGCATCATACAGCTTAAAACGCGCTCAAAGCGCCGGCAGGACGGCCTCCCGAAACCCAATCAGTAAAATCAAAAGACACTATGGCGGATTCCTTTCACAAAAAAGAACAATCGAAGAAAAAAGCAAAACAGAAACAGGATAAAATCCGGAAAATGAAGGAGCGCAAGGACAATAACCTGAAAGGCAAACCCCTTGAAGATATGCTGGCCTATATCGATGAAAATGGCAACATCAGCGATACCCCTGCCCCGATGCCTCCGGGAAATGCGGAGTAAATTTCCGCCCTTGTTGTTTTTTTCACCAACAACAGAACACATAGCCTAGAATAAAAAATCCGACATTGCTGCAGAGCTTTCTTGATTCTGTCGGGACGACTAGATTCGAACTAGCGACCCCTTGCACCCCATGCAAGTGCGCTGGTAAAGGGTTTCAGGGTTTTAAATCTATTTGGTGTTGGGATTGGTAGTTGAAAAGGTGTTTATTCGAACAAACAGCCTGTTAAACTAATTAATTGCCTCTATCGTAAAAAGTACTCGAACAACACATACAGGTAATAAATCCAAGCGCATATAATACAGAGTATTTTATTGCCTCATGCACAATATCCTGGTATTTTTTCCTTCTAACCTTTTTGGAGGCACCGCTGTAATTAGTCATTTGATAATTGTGTTTTAGCAACACCTTCTTTAGGAGGAGCTACAGGGGATATTGTCTTTATATTACGGGATAATTTTGACGGCAGCCCTAATCTCCGCTCTATTATATTGAGTACTGTATTATCTGTATTATCGTCGAATTTCCTGGCAAACAAATGAGTGCTGTTCAGTAAAAAAGCAGCATCCATATGGGTAAATGTTTTAGGCCTTAATTTAATGTCTCCGTCCGGGATCCATATAATAGCACGCTTGTCGTCATTTACGATCTCTCCATCAAAAGAAGTATTCATCAGTACGGTTTGAAAAAATGATTCGTCAGGGATTAATGTATTCTTATAATACTGCTCAAATTTCTCCGTTTCCGCACTGGTACAAAGAAAGGAACAGCAAGCCCTCGTCAATATCATCCATTGACCACCGATATACGATACAACATCGCTGAGAAAAGGCCGTTGAAAAGGTATTCCTGAAAATCCTGTATTCGTTTCGGTATAATAATTGTCTACCCTGTTCATCGTATCTGGCCTTTCAACAGCCTGATTGGCCAGCTTGAGAAAGTTTTTACCTAGGTTTCTCCCCAAAAATTCACGGA